>JAFADB010000136.1 GCA_023425225.1 Pseudomonadota bacterium | reverse complement strand
GGCACCACCGTCTTGAACTCGCTGCCGAAGTCGCCCTCGGCCTCGGCCGCCAGGTAGGCGAACACGGTGTAGGCGGCCACGTTCTGCGCCAGCGCTTCGGGGTCGATCTTGTCCAGGGTGTCGTCGGCGGTGTGGTGCAGGTCGAAATAGTCGCTGCCGTCCTGCGCCAGCCACGCCCAGGCCGCGCCCTTGGCGGCGATCGGACTGATGTCCGGGCCCGGGCCGCCCTGGCCGGGCTGGTACTCGATGCCCAGCGGCGCCAGCGCCTGCGCGATCTGCGCGGTGGCCTCGCGCGAGGCGTCCGGGTTCGGCGAGCCGGTGTTGAAGGCGTAGATGCGGCCGGCACCGAAATCGCTCTCGGCGCCGATCTGGTGCAGCTTCATGTCGGCCGCGTCCTTGCCGTGGGCCTCGGCGTAGGCCTTGCCGCCGTACAGGCCCTGCTCCTCGTTGGCGAAGGCGACCACGCGGATGGTGCGCCTGGGCGCCTGCTTGAGCTGGCCGATCAGGTGGCCGGCGGCCATGGTGATGCCGACGCCGGCGGCATCGTCGATCGCACCGGTGCCCAGGTCCCAGGAATCAAGGTGGCCGCCGATCACCACCACTTCCTTCGGCCTCTCGCGCCCGGTGATCTCGCCGATCACGTTGTAGGAGGTCGCCTGGCCGTCCCAGCCGCAGTCCAGCGCGATGCGGATGCGGGTGGGGCCGCGCTCGACCAGCCGCGCCAGCTGGTTGGCATCGGGCACCGACAGCGCCGCCGCCGGCACCGGCGTCAGGCCGTCGTCGAAGCGGGTGATGCCGGTATGCGGCACGCGGTGCGAGTCGGTGCCGGCCGACCGCATGACATAGCCGATGGCGCCCTTGCGGATCGCCGCCGAGGGACCGCGGCTGCGGATCGCGCCGCCGTTGCCGTAGTCCTTGCCGTCGCGCGAGGCGGTCATCTGGTAGTCGACGAAGGCGATCTTGCCGGCCAGCGAACCCTCGGGCGCGGCCTGCAGCGCCGCCAGGTCGGCGAAGCGCACCACCTCGCCCTCGACCGTACCGCCGGGGCTGCCGCCCAGCGCGGTGACCGTCAGCGGCTGCGCGTGCGCGCCCAGCACCTCGGCCTTCTCGCCGCGGCGCTCCCACTTGGGGAAGGTGACCGGCTCGGTCCACACCTTGTCGAAGCCCAGTTGCGCGAACTTGGCCTTGGCCCAGGCCACCGCGCGGGCATCGGCCTCGCTGCCGGCGATGCGCGGGCCGACCTCGGTGGTCAGCGACTCGGTGACCTTCCAGCCGGTGTCGTCGGCCAGCGCCTGCTCGCGCAGCGTGGCGGCCTGCTTCAGCGCAGCCTCGGGGATGCGGGTCTGTGCGAGGGCGGAGACGCAGGGCAGGGCGAGCAGGACGGCGGCGGCAAGGGCGAGGCGGCGCATGTGGGGCTCCGTATGCAGGAAGGTGCGGGTTTGTGCGAGGGACCGGTTTTTGCCCGGTCCCCGCACACGGATGTGCAGGCGTGTGCGAGGGATTCGCAAAAAAAGAAGCCGCGAGCTTAGCAGCGCGCGGCTTCCGGCCCGTGTGCGGAAGGTCATCCTTCCGCGGCGACGGTCACTTCTTCAGCGAGTCGCGGATGTCGCGCAGCAGCAGCACTTCCTCCGAAGGCGCGGCCGGCGCCGCCGGGGCCTTCCGGTGCAGCGTATTGATGACCTTGACCACCACGAAGATGGCGAAGGCGATGATGATGAACTGGATGACGGTATTGATGAAATCGCCATAGCCGATCACCACCGCGGGGATCTCCTGGCCGTCGGCGCCGACCTCGGCCGGCTTGAGCGTCCAGGCCAGCTTGGAGAAGTCGATGCCGCCGACCAGCCAGCCGATCGGCGGCATGATGATCTTGTCCACCAGCGCTGTGACGATCTTGCCGAACGCGCCGCCGATCACCACACCGACCGCCAGGTCGATGACGTTGCCGCGCATGGCGAATTCCTTGAACTCGCTCAACATTCCCATCGTGTGCTCCTTGTGTCTTCCGGCGTAGGGGGTGCCGTGCCGCAACAGACTAGCCCAGAGATCGTCAGCCGGAAATGACGCCGTGGCGCTCGGCCACGTTCTCCAGCCGCGCGCTGAAGCGGTCGCCCGGCAGTAGCGGACCCACGCCGGCCGGCGTGCCCATGAACACCAGGTCGCCGGCCTTGAGCGCGAACAGCTCGGACAGCTCGTGCAGGATGTCCGGCACGTTCCAGATCATCTGGTCCAGCAGCGACTGCTGGCGGACCTCGCCGTTGACCTCCAGCGACAGGTTGAGCGCGGACAGGTCGCCGACCTCGCCGGCCGGCACCAGCGCGCTGATCGGCGCGGAATGATCGAAGGCCTTGCCGGTGTCCCAGGGCAGGCCCTTGGCCTTGGCCGCGGCCTGCAGGTCGCGGCGGGTCAGGTCCAGGCCCACGCCGTAGCCGAACACCAGCGACATGGCCGCCTCCACCGGCAGCACGCCGGGAGGCGCGTCCTTGCCCAGCGCCACCACCAGCTCGACCTCGTGGTGCAGATCGTGGGTGCTCGGGGGATAGGGAATGTGTTCGGTGCCGACGACGATGGCATCGGCCGGCTTGAGGAAGAACGTCGGACGGCCGCGCTCGGCCTTCGACGCCGGTGCCGCGGCGCCCATTTCGCGCGCGTGGTCGGCGAAGTTGCGACCCACGCAGTAGATGCGGTGCACCGGGAACGTGCCGCCGCCCTCGACGGGCACGCGCGGCTGGGCGGGGGCGGGGATCACATCGGTCAAGCTCGCATCGGTCATGCTCGCGTCCTGTTCGAAACGACGCGGAAGTCTAGCGCGCGGCCGGGCCGCGTGGCAGGCCGATCAGCGCGAGTAGGGCAATACCGGCTTGCGCACGACCTCGTACTCGGCATCGACGACGGCGCGATCGCCATTGCCGGCGCGCTTGCCGCGCTGGCTCAGCAGCTTCCACGCCACGCCGGCCAGGACCATCGCCGTACCCACGAACAGACCGAACACCACCAGCACCGCCAGGATCGCCAGTCCGGCCAGGCCGGCGGCCAACCGCACCAGCGGGTGACGGGGCTTGCGGGGCTCGAACAGGTTGCGGAAGGTGCCGAAGGTGAAGGTACGGATATGCATGGATGTACGTGTCGCGCGCCTGATTGGCGATGACAGGAGTATTACGGCGATCGCCGTTCATCGAGTGAAAACTTCGTTAAAATGTGATTTAACCTTTTTAATTCAGTTAGTTGCAGGAATATTTGGCGGTGCCCGGGTGCCCTCGCCGATCGATGAGACAATGCGTTTTTCTCCCTCAGCCGCTTCCGCCATGGCCGATCCGATGCCTTCCACGCCACCGCTGGCCTGCCTGCAGGACATCCCGGATGGCGGGCTTTCGGAGGTGGAGGCCGCCGTCGACGGGTATCCCGAATCGCTGATCGTGCACCGCACGGGCGATCGCCTGCATGCCTGGCTCAACGTCTGCCCGCATGCGGGACGTCGGCTGGACTGGACGCCGGGCCAGTTCCTGCTGACCGCCGACGGCAAGCTGGTCTGCGCCGCGCATGGCGCCACGTTCGAGCTCGCGCAGGGGCTGTGCGTATCCGGGCCGTGCCGGGGCCAGTCGCTGCAGGCGGTGGCGCTGCAGGTGCGTGACGGCAAGGTGTGGCTGGCGCAATGACGGCGGCGGCCCTGGAAGGGGCGGGCCGGCTCAGAACATCAGGTTGATCGCCAGCACCATCACCACGATGTAGATCAGCGACAGCGGCGCGCCCACGCGCCACAGCTCGCGCGGGGTGTAGTTGGCCGGGCCGGTGACCATCGAGATCACCGGGTTGGAGGCGGTCATCAGGTTGTTGGAGGCCGACAGCGCCACGATCAGCGCGAACGCGGTGGGGTTGCCGCCGGCCGCCAGCGCCAGGTTGACCGCGATCGGCACCATCACGATGGTGGCGCCGACGTGGCTGATCACCAGCGAGAACGCGGTGGTCAGTACCGCCAGCGCCACCTCGATCGCCCACACCGGGATGCCTTGCGGCAGCCGGTCGATGGTGTGCCCGGCGACCCATGCGGCGGTGCCGGAGCTGTCCATCGCCCAGCCCAGCGGGATCAGCCCGGCCATCATGAACACCGTCTTCCAGCTGATCGAGGCGTAGGCCTCGTCCATGCGCAGCACGCCGGTGACCAGCATCCCGGCCACGCCCATCATCAGCGTCAGCGGCACCGACAGCTTCGAGGTCAACGCGATGGCGATGGTCACCGCGAAGATCGCCATGGCGATCTTGAACTTGTGCGGGCGCTGCTCGCCCTTGGGGAAATCGGTCACCGGCACGAAGTCGCGGCCCTCGGCGGCCTGCGCCAGGTCCTGCCAGATGCTGTGCACCACCAGCATGTCGCCGGCGCGCAGCGGTTGCTTGCGCACGTTGTCGCGGATCACCTGCTTGTCGCGGTTGATCGCCAGCAGGCTGATGCCGGACTGCTTGCGCAGGCGCAGGTCGGCCGCGCTCTTGCCGATGAAGCGCGAGTTCGGCGGCACCACCACCTCGGCGATGCCGGCGCGCGCCGGGTTGAACAGGTCGCCGAGGTGGCGTAGGCGCGAGGACATCTTCATGAACTGGTTCTGCGCGAAGTCGGCCACCTGCTGCCGCGGACCCATCACCCCGAGCACGCTGCCGACCCAGATGCGCATGTCCGCCGGCGGCGCCAGGCGGGTGTCCTCGCCGGTCTTGAGCGCCAGCATCAGCGGCGCGTCGTGCACGGTCTCGGCCTCGCCCAGGGTCATGCCCACCAGCGGGCTCTCGGCGCTGACCACCAGCTCGAACACGTCGCCCTCGATGCCGTAGGTGTTGGCGAAGTAGCTTTCGGTGCGCGCCGGGGTGACGCCGTTGTTGACCAGTCGCTCCTCCTCGACCAGCTTGCGGTCGCCGTAGAAGCGGAAGTACAGCAGCGAGGCGATCAGCAGCGCCACGCCGATCGGCAGCGGCGCGAACATCCGCAGCGGCTCGATCGTGGCCATGCCCGAGGGCAGGTTGTTGTTGGCCGAGGCCAGCAGGTCGTTGAGCAGGATCAGCGGCGAGTTGCCGACCATGGTCAGCGCGCCGCCCATCACGATCGCCGCGGCGATCGGCAGCAGCAGCCGCTGCAGGGTCAGCCCGGTGCGCGCGGCCAGCCGCGAGGCCACCGGCAGGTACAGCGCCATCACCGACGGGTTCTGCATGAACGAGGAGTTGAGGCCGGCGATCGCGGTGGTCATCAGCAGCAGGCGCTGCTCCACGCCGTGGGCCCGGCGCA
>JAFADB010000070.1 GCA_023425225.1 Pseudomonadota bacterium | reverse complement strand
CGTCCTGCTTCACGTAGCTGGCGCCCAGGAACAGGCTGGTGCGCGGGCCGCTGCGCCCCCAGGCCAGGTCGAAGCCGCGGCTGGCGCCGTCGCCGCGGCCGTACTGGCCGTAGTTCATCGTCACCTGCGTGCCGGCGTACTCGCGCCGGGTGATGATGTTGACCACGCCGGCGATGGCGTCCGAGCCGTACAGCGACGAGGCGCCGTCCTTGAGTACCTCGATGCGCTCCACCAGCGCCAGCGGGATGGTGTTCAGGTCGGTGGCCGAGCCGACGCCCGAGGCGGAGGACTCGTTGACCCAGCGGATGCCGTCCACCAGCACCAGCACGCGCTTGGCGCCGAGGTGGCGCAGGTCCACCTGCGCCGAACCGGCGCCGACGCCGCTGCCATCGGGCGGGAAGCCGAAGTTGCCGGAGGAATTGAACCTGGCGTTGAGCGCCGAGCCCGACGCGGTCAGCTGCTGCAGCACCTCGCCGATCGAACCCAGGCCGCTGCGCTCGATCTCGGCGCGGCCGACCACCTGCACCGGCACCTGGCCTTCCAGCTCGGCGGTGCGGATGCGCGTGCCGGTGACCTGCAATCCCTCCAGCGTGGTCACCGGCGGCGCATCGTCGGCCTCCTGCGCGAACGCGCCGCCGGCCACCAGCAGGGACACGGTCAAATGGACAGCCGATGCCAGCCAGTGGCGGTGCGGGCGCTTCATGCAGCGTGACTCCGAAGTGATGAGTGACCGCGCGGTGCCTTGGACGTGCCGGGCCTGGCCGGCAATTCGAAGTGGGCGTTGCGGGTTCCACGCCTCGGTCTGCTGGGCCTGGAGGCACCAGAACGAGACGGTTGCGACGACGTTGTAAACAAATCGTGAATCGCAGGCAAGGACATCTTTGTCATCGCCGCGAAACGGACCGTCCCGCCCCGCTTGGCGCCACTGCCTGTTTTCCGTACTAAACCGACCGTCGTTCCCGCTAGGGCGGGGACGACGAAGGGTGGAAATGCGCAGGGGCCGACACCCGATGCCGATACAGGTGCCGGCAACTCCCGCGCACGCGCCTGCGGGACAATACGACGGCCCATTCATCCAGCCCCGTATATGTTTCCGGCCATGATTTCCCGTGCCTTGTCCCTGCTGTTCCTCGCCGCGGCCGCCTGCGCCAGCGGTGCCCTCCCGGCCCAGGACCTGTCGGCCCAGCGCAACGCCTTGCGCGACGCCTTCGCCGCCGCCGAACAGGGCACGCTCGGCGATGCGCAGGCCGCCGCGTTCCAGAACCATCCGCTCTACGGCTGGCTGCAGTACGCGCGGCTGCGCCGCGACATCGACAGCGTCGGCAACGCGCAGGCGCAGGCGTTTCTGGCGCGCTACGCCGGCCAGCCGGTGGCCGAGGCCTTCCGCGGCACCTGGCTGCCGGCGCTGGCCCGGCGCCAGGACTGGCCGACGCTGCTGGCCAACTGGAAGCCCACCGACAACTTGGGCCTGCGCTGCGCCCAGCTCAACGCCCGCCAGGCCACCGGCAAGGCCGATGCGCAGTGGACCGCCGAAGTGCAGGACCTGTGGCGCGGCAACGGCAAGTCGCTGCCCGATGCCTGCGACCCGGTATTCGCCGTGCTCGTCGCGCGCGGCGGCATGACCGACGCGCTGCGCTGGCAACGGTTGGAAGCCGCCGCCGAGGCCCAGCAGCCGGCGGTGATGCGCGCCGCCGCGCGCGGCCTGCCCGCCGCCGAACTGGCGCAGGCCAACGATTACGCCGCCTACCTGGACAAGCCCGACGCCCGCGCCGCGTCGTGGCCGAAGACCGAGCGCAGCCGCCGCATCGCCGTCGCCGGCCTGCAGAAGCTGGCGCGCAACGATCCCGATGCCGCCGAGGCGCTGCTGCCGCAGATCGCCGGGGCGCTGCAGTTCGGTGCCGAGCAGCGCAACCCGGTGCTGTACCAGATCGCGCTGTGGACGGTGGCCTCCTACCTGCCCGACTCCGCGCGCCGGCTCAACGCCGTGCCCGATGCCGCCTACGACGCGCGCCTGCACGAATGGCGCGTGCGCGAGGCGATGGCGCGCGGCGACTGGAAGGCGGCGCTGGCGGCGATCGCCAGGATGCCGGCCAGCCAGCGCCAGGATTCGCGCTGGACCTACTTCCAGGCGCGGCTGGCCGAGAAGACCGGCGACAACGCCACCGCACAGCGCGCGTACCGCGATGCCGCGACCTCGCCGACCTTCCACGGCTTCCTCGCCGCCGACAAGCTCGGCCAGCCCTACGCGCTGTGCCCGTGGACGCCCGACGACAGCGCCCAGGCGCGTGCCGCGGTGGCGCGTGATCCGGCCCTGGTGCGCGCCTTCGAGCTGTTCCAGCTCGACCGCGCCGGCTGGGCGACGGCGGAATGGAATGACGCGCTGACCCGGCTGGACGACACCCAGCGGCGGCTGGCGGTGGAGGCGGCGCAGGACGTGGGCTGGTTTGACCGCGCGGTGTTCTCGCTGGGCAAGCAACCCGACGAGCAGCGCCTGTACACGCTGCGCTTCCCGCTGCACCACGGCGACACCATCCGCCGCGAATCGGCCCGCAACGGCATCGACCCGGCCTGGGTGGCCGCCGAGATCCGCGCCGAGAGCATCTTCAACACCCGCGCGCGTTCACCGGCCAACGCGATGGGACTGATGCAGGTGCTGCCCGGCACCGGCGCCCAGGTCGCGCGCAGCATCGGCCTGTCCGGCTACGGCGGCGCGGCCAGCCTGTACGACCCGGACACCAACATCGCCATCGGCACCGCCTACCTGCGCCAGCTGCTGGACAAGTACGGCCTGCCCTACGTCACCATCGCCGCCTACAACGCCGGCCCTACCCCGGCCGCGCGCTGGCAGGGCCAGCGACCCAGCCACGACCCGGACTTCTGGATCGAGACCATCAGCTACAAGGAGACGCGCGACTACGTGGCGCGCATCCTCGCCTTCAGCGTGATCTACGACTGGCGCCTCAACGGCGACGCGCTGCCGGTGAGCGACCGCATGCTCGGCAAGCTGGTCGATACGCGCAAGACGTTCGCGTGCCCGACCCCCGCCGCCCCCGCGGCGCCGGCGGCGGACACCGGTTCGCGCTGATGCCGGCGACCCGCAGGCGCGCGCCCGCATGAGCCTGCTGGCCTGGAGCGGCTTGTTCGCCGCCTTCACCCTGTTCGTGCTGTGGGTGCTGCGCTGGGGCGGTGCCGACTGGCTGGAGGGCTGGAAGTCGCACCTGTTCGTCGACAACGGTTTCGGCAGCAGCTGGAGTGCCGAACAGATCCGGCTGTACTTCCTGCTGCTGTGGCTGGCCGGCGCGGCGTGGTTCGTGATCGGCCTGTTCGTGCCCGGCGCGCGCGGCCATGGCTGAGCCACGCGGCCGCACTCGGGCATCATGGCGGCCATGAAGACCTATCTCGTCGGCGGCGCCGTCCGCGATGAACTGCTCGGCCTGCCGCCGGGCGACCGCGACTGGGTGGTGGTGGGCGCCACGCCGCAGCAGATGCTCGATGCCGGCTACCAGCCGGTGGGCCGCGACTTTCCGGTGTTCCTGCATCCGCAGACCCACGAGGAACACGCGCTGGCGCGTACCGAGCGCAAGTCCGGGCGCGGCTACCGCGGCTTCGTGGTCGATGCCGATCCCTCGGTGACGCTGGAGCAGGATCTGCAGCGGCGCGATTTCACCATCAATGCCATCGCCCTGGACGAGGCCAGCGGCGAACGGGTCGATCCCTACGGCGGCGTGCGCGACATCGAGAACCGCGTGCTGCGCCACGTCGGCCCGGCCTTCGTCGAGGACCCGCTGCGGGTGCTGCGCGCGGCCCGCTTCATGGCCCGCTTCGCGCCGCTGGGCTTCACCATGGCGCCGGAAACGCTGGCGCTGATGCGGCAGATCGCCGCCAGCGGCGAACTCGACGCACTGGTGCCCGAGCGCGTTTGGCAGGAACTGCGCAAGGCGCTGGCCGCGGCGCAGCCTTCGGCGTTCCTGCACACGCTGCACGAGGCCGGCGCACTCGGCGCGGTGCTGCCCGAGCTGGAGGCGCTGTACGGCGTGCCGCAGCGCGCCGAATACCATCCCGAGATCGACACTGGCCGCCACCAGGAACTGGTCAGCGACATGGCCGCCAGGCTGGCACCGGGCGACGACCTGGTCGGCTTCGCCGCGCTGACCCACGACCTGGGCAAGGCGCTGACCCCGCGCGAGCAATGGCCGCGCCACGTGATGCACGAGCAGCGCGGGCTGAAGCCGCTGGCGGCGCTATGCGAGCGCCTGAGAGTGCCCAACGAGCATCGCCAGCTGGCCGCCATCGCCTGCCGCGAGCATCTCAACGTGCACCGCCTGCCCGAGCTGCGCGACAAGACCGTGCTGGAGCTGCTCGAACGCTGCGACGCCTTCCGCCGGCCCGAGCGCATCGCCCGGCTGGCGCTGGTGTGCGAGGCCGACGCGCGCGGCCGGCTCGGCAGCGAGGAAACGCCCTACCCGCAAGGCGCGGAACTGCAGCGGCTGCACGCGGCCGCGCTGGCGGTCAATGCACGCGACCTCGCAATGCAGGGATTGAAAGGGCCGCAGATCGGGCAGGCGCTGGCCAAGGCCAGGATCGCGGCGATCGGCGCGGCTCGCCGGCTTTCCCGGCAGTAGCCGGCCGGCCGATCGGAGCGCCGCGCCCGTCAGGGCTCCCGCGGCCGCCCCGGTGCTTGGACACGAACCCGCTGTCCTTGCGCGTCCACGGACACGACCCGCTCGACAGCATCCGTGACGGCGGGGCCACCGTGCCACGCGTGGCGGTCAGATCTTCAGGTGGATGCCGCGCCGGTCCATCCAGCGCACGACGGCCCACCACAGCGCGACGAAGGCCAGTGCGAACGCCAGCGAAGCGGCGTTCGCGCCGGCCAGCGGCGTGATCCAGCTGTCGAAGGCGGTGCGGTACAGCCACGGCCACAGACCGGTGGCCGCCATCGCCAGCACCATCGCCGAGGAACCGGCATAGGCGGTGATGGCGTTGACGCCGAAGCTGCGCCCGAGCGCCGGCCAGCCGCGCCGGTCCACCAGCGCATGCGCCAGCCACAGCGCCAGCAGCGCCCAGCCGCCGCTCCACAGCACGTACGACGGCGTCCACAGGTTCTTGTTGAACGGCATCCATGGCGACCACGCCGCGCCCGCCGCCAATGCCGCGATTCCAGCCAGCGGCAGCAGACGCGACTGGCCGCGGCGCAGCCAGTCGCCCGCGCGCAGGCCCAGCAGCGTGGTGGACAGTGCGCCGAGCGTGCTCAGCAGGCCTTCCGGGTCGTGGCCCAGGCCGGTGGCCGGATCGAACTGGTACAGCGCCGGCCCCAGCAGGTCGGTGTCGATGCGGCTGGCGAGGTTGTGCCAGGGCGCCAGCGTGCCGCCGGCCACCAGCATGCCGCCGTAGCCGGCAAGCAGCAGCACCAGCAACGTCCATTGCCGCTTGGGCGAGAGCGAAATCGCGACCAGGCCGGCCAGCGCGAAGCACAGTCCGATCCGCTGCAGCACGCCCCAGGGGCGGAAGTGCGGCAACGCCAGCCACCACCACGCCAGCAGGTGCAGCACCAACCCCAGCCCGACAATCCGCGCCGCCCGCACCAGCACCGCCCGCCGCAGCGGACCATGCGCGGCGCCGGCTTCCACGCGCGGCACCACGCCCAGCGCGATGGAGACGCCGACGATGAACAGGAAGAACGGGAACACCAGGTCGGTCGGCGTGCAGCCGTTCCAGGACGAGTGCAGCAGCGGGGCATACACGTGCGCCCAGTCGCCGGGATTGTTGACCAGCAGCATCGCCGCCACGGTGAGCCCACGCAGCGCATCGACGGAGGCGTAGCGCATCGGCGCGGCCATGCGCCGGCTACTCGCCCTGCCCGGCGATCCAGGTCGCCTGCACCTGCAGCGCCTCGTCCAGCAGCACCAGGTCGGCCTGCAGGCCCGGCGCGATACGCCCCAGCCGGTCGTCCAGCCCCAGGCATTGCGCCGGGTACAGCGAGGCCATGCGCGAGGCCTCGGCCAGGTCCACGCCCAGCCACGCCACCGCGTTGCGCACCGCGGTGGCCATGTCCAGCGCCGAGCCGGCCAGCGCGCCGGCGCTGTTGCGGATCACCCCGTCCACGTCGGTGACGATCTCGCCGTTGAGCAGGTAGCTCTTCTCGTCCGAGCCCACCGGCGGCATCGCGTCGGTGACCAGCATGACCTTGCCGCGCGCCTTGGCCGCCAGCGCCACGCGCAGGCTGGCCGGGTGCACGTGCACGCCGTCGGCGATGATGCCCAGCCAGGTATCGGGATCCTCCAGCGCGGCACCGACCACGCCGGGCTCGCGCCCGACCAGCTGCGACATCGCGTTGAACAGGTGGGTGAAGCCGCGGATGCCGGCGGCGATGCCGGCGCGCGCGTCCTCGTAGCTGCCGGCGCTGTGGCCGGCGAAGACGATGGCGCCGCCTTCGACCAGCGCGCGGATGTCTGCGTGCGGCACCAGCTCCGGCGCCAGCGTCACCAGGGTGACGCCGTTGCCCAGCGAGGTGTCCACCTTGATCTCGTGCGCATCGGGCAGGCGCAGCTTGCTGGCGTCGTGCGTGCCGCGGCGCACCGGGTTGATGTACGGCCCTTCCAGGTGGATGCCGAGGATGCCGGGCACGCCGTGGACGATCGCCCGGCGGGTGGCGGCGATGGCCGCGGCCATCACCTCGGCGGTGTCGCTGATCAGCGTCGGCAACAGCCCGGTGGTGCCGAAGCGGCGGTGCGCGCGGGCGATCGTGGCCAGCGCCTCGGGCGAGGTGTCGTTGTTGAACAGCACGCCGCCGCCGCCGTTGACCTGGATGTCGATGAAGCCCGGCAGCAGGGTGCCGCCGCGCAGGTCGAAGCGCGAGGCGGCGGCGGCCACGCGCGGGTCGTCGGCGGCGACGATGGCCTGGATGCGGCCGGCGTGCAGCAGCACCGCCGCGTCGTCGCGGAAGCCATCGTCGGTGAGGATGCGACCGTTGTGCAGGGCCAGGGTTGCGGGGACGGTCATACGGTTTCGGTCACCTTGTTCAGGTGCGGCGGCAGGTCCGGATTGAAGCCGCGCCGCAGCGCCAGCGCGTTGATCGCGCGGTAGAAGCTCTGGATGGCAAGCAACGGCGCGCAGGCCGGATGCGGCGCATCCGCCAGCGGCAAGTCCTGTCCCGGGCTCGAACCGGGGTCGCCGCCCTCGGCCGCCAACCACACCCGGGCGCCGCGCCTGCGGAATTCCTCGGCGGCGGCGCGGGTGCCGGCGCCGGTCTCGTCGGGCTGGGCGAAGGCCAGCACCGGGAAACCGGCGCCGACCAGCGCCATCGGCCCGTGCTTCACTTCCGCCGAGCTGTAGGCCTCGGCATGCAGGCCGCAGGTCTCCTTGAACTTGAGCGCGGCTTCCTGCGCCACCGCCAGGCCCAGCCCGCGGCCGAGCACGAACAGGTTGGTCGCATCGACCAGGCCGTCGGCCAGCGACGACCAGTCGGCCCGCCAGGCCTGGCGCAGCGCGCCGGGCAATGCCTCCAGTGCCGCCAGCAACGCGGCATCGCCGCTCCAGTGCGCGCCCAGTTGCAGGATCGCCGCCAGCGAGGCGATGTAGCTCTTGGTCGCCGCCACGCTCTTCTCCGGGCCTGCGGCCAGCGGCAGCACGGTGTCGGCCAGCTGCGCCAGCGGCGAGTCCTCCACGTTCACCAGCGCCACCACGCGCGCGCCGGCGGCCTTGGCGGCCTCGGCGTTGCGCAGCAGATCCGGGCTCTTGCCCGACTGCGAGATCACCAGGTACAGCGCGCCGTCGAGCCTGAGCGGCGTCTCGTACACCGAGCCCACCGACGGCGAGGCCGAGGCGGTGACGATGCCCAGCCGGGTCTCGAACAGGTACTTGGCGAAAGTGGCGGCGTGGTCGGAACTGCCGCGCGCGCAGGTGACCACGAACGGCGGCGGCGTGGCGCGCAGCGATGCGGCCAGCGCCTCGACCACCGGCCGGTTGCGGGCGAACTGCGCGGCGACCACGTCGGCCGACTGCGCGGCCTCGCGGAACATCAGGGTCTGGTCTTGTGCGGGCAATGCCATGGGCAGGTTCATGCGGTCTCGGTGGCGATGGGGCGTGCGTTGCGCGGCGGTACCGGCGCGGTCGAGCCGCGCACCACCAGCTGTGGCACGAAGCCCTGGTTACGCAGCGGTTCGGCATCGTCGTCGTAGGCGTCGCTGCGCAGCTGCGCGATCAGCAGCCGCGCGGCGTGGCGGGCGATGTCCTCGGTGGCCTGCTTGGCGGTGGTCAGCGCCGGCCACGACTGGCGCGAGAACGGGCTGTCCTCGAAACCGGCGATGGACAGGTCGTAGGGCACGTTCATGCCCACCGAGCGCGCCGCGGCCAGCACGCCGGCGGCGATCTCGTCGTTGCTGCCGAAGATCGCGGTGGGCGGCGCGCGCAGCGCCAGCAGCCGCCGCGCGCCGCGGAAGCCGTCGTCGAAGGTGAAGTCGCCCGGCACCACCAGGTGCTTGTCTAGTTCGATGCCGTAGTCGTGCAGCGCTGCCTCGTAGCCAGCATGGCGCTCGCCGCTGGAACCGTGCTGCGGCCCGCCCCACAGGAAGCCGATGCGCTGGTGGCCGAGCTGGATCAGGTGCTCGGTGATCTCGTAGGCGGCGGCGCGGTCGTCGACGAACACGCACGGGCCGTCGCCCGGGTCCGCGGTGGCGGCGATGATGCGCACCGTCTTGATGCCGCGCGCGGTGAGCCGGGCCACCAGCTCCTTGCGCTCGGACATCGGCGCGGTCAGCACCAGCCCGGCCAGGCGCGAGCGCTGCACCCACTCGGCCAGCTCGTCGGCCAGCAGCGGCGAGGTCGAGTCGCACGGATGGATCTGCAGGCCGAAGCCGGTCTCGCGGCAGGCGGCCAGCACGCCGTTCTGCACGCCGATGATGTGGTACGGGTTGGGGTTGTCGTAGACCAGCCCGATCACGAACGGGGTGCCGCTGCGCAGGTTGCGCGCCGACGGATCGGGCTCGTAGTCCAGGTCGGCGATCGCGCGTAGCACGCGCGAGCGCGTGGCCTGCATCACCGACGGCTCGTTGTTGATCACGCGCGAGACGGTCTTCAGCGAGACCTTCGCGCGCTCGGCCACGTCCTTGATCGTGGGTCTGCGCATGCCCTGCCCGGTGGCGGTATGTGTGTCGGCCATGATGCCCCGTCAGCCCTGCGCCGGCATGCCGGCACGGTGCCCGCGCAGCGCGTAGTACAGGATGTACAGGTAGCACGGCACCATCAGTGCGGCGAATACCGCCTGGAAGTCGTAGTGCTGTTTGAGCACGGCGAACAGCTGCGGAATGATCGCGCCGCCGGCGATACCCATCACCAGCAGCGCCGAGCCGATCTCGGTGAAGCGCCCCAGGCCCTTGATCGCCAGCGGGAAGATCGCCGGCCACATCATCGCGTTGGCGAAGCCCAGCGCGGCGACGAAGCCGACCGAGACGTAGCCGTGGCTGAGCAGCGCGCCGATCGAGAACACCACGCCCAGCACCGCCGACACGCTCAGGTAGCCCTGCTGCGAGATCCAGCGCGGGATCACCGCCAGTCCCACCAGGTAGCCGGCCAGCATCGCCGCCAGGGTGAACGAGGTGAACAGCTTGGTCTGGTCCAGCGGCAGGTTGAAGCCATGCCCGTAGGTGCCAATGGCGTCGCCGGCCATCACCTCCACGCCGACGTAGACGAACAGGCACAGCACGCCCAGCCACAGGTGCGGGAAGTGGAAGATGCGGGTGCGGGTATCGGCTGCGCCGGTGACCGGCGCGGCGTTGGCCTCGGCGGCCTCGAGCTCGGGCAGCGGCGAGAACAGCACGCCGATGGCCAGCAGCACCAGCACGCCCGCCATCACCAGGTAGGGCGCGTGGATCTTGGCGGCGAACTGGTCCAGCAGCACCGCCTTGGTGGCCGCGTCGGCCGCCTCCACCTGCGCCGACAGATCGCCGATACCGTGCAGCACCACGGTGCCGAGCAGGATCGGCGCGAGGATGCCGGCGGTCTTGTTGCAGATGCCCATCAGCGCGATGCGCCGCGCCGCGCTCTCGTGCGGACCGAGGATGGAGATGTAGGGATTGATCGCGGTCTGCAGCAGCGCCAGGCTCGAACCGATCACGAACAACCCGCACAGCGCGCCCGGATACCAGCGCTGCGTGGCGAACTGGCCGAACAGCGCCGCGCCGACCGCCATCACCACCAGGCTCAGCGCCAGCCCCTTCTTCATGCCGGTGCGCCGGAGGATCCACGACGACGGCAGCGCCAGGAAGAAGTAGGACAGGTAGAACACCATGAGCACCAGGAAGGCATTGACTTCGTCGAGATCGAACGCCAGCCGCACGAAAGTGATCAGCGGCCCGTTGATCCAGGTGAAGAAGCCGATGACGAAGAACAGCACGCCGACGATGGCGATGGAGACCCCCACGCGACCTTGCGCGGGCTCGGGTGCAGCGTGAGTGACGGACATCGCATGACCCCTGGCTGATGGTGGGTTGTTCGGCAACGGGCAGACGTTCGGCCGGAACAGGGAACAACGTTGTCACATTTATTCGACGCCACGGCCGGGTTTGTCAACACCGGAGCCGTGCTTCCGGCCAGGACGGCGCATGGCCAAGTGGCCAGGAGCATGAGTATTTGCGCCATTGACCGCCTCGCGAGCTACCGGAGCCCCGCCGGAACGCGACTCTCCCTCCGATGGTCGAATCAGGTCGATGGCCTATTGACATCGTTGTCAGCACGAATCCAAACTCCAGCCATCCGGTGCCGGCATGTCAGGTACCCACCAAGGGGAGCACGGTGGCAGCAACGACCCGACCAGCAGCGCTTTCGACGAACGCCTTCGCGGCGCCGCCGTTCCTGGCCGCCGACGTCGGTGGCACTCACGTGCGCATAGGCCGCGTGCAGGCAAGCGGCGATCCCGCACGACCGGCCACGATCCTGGAATACCGCAAGTACCGCTGTGCGGATCACCCCTCGCTGTCGGCGATCCTGGAAGCCTTCAACCACGCCACCGGCGACGCCCCGGCGCGCGAGTGCGTGATCGCCAGCGCCGGCTTCCCGCTGTCGGACGGCAGCATCATCACCGCCAACCTGCCCTGGCCGCTGTCGCCGACCCGTATCCGCGACGACCTGGGCCTGGACCACGTGTACCTGGTCAACGATTTCGAAGCTGTCGCGCATGCCGCTTCCTACGTCGACGCCAGCGAGGTGGTCCAGCTGGCGGGTCCGGCCCAGGCGCCGCGCGGGCCGACACTGGTCCTCGGCCCCGGCACCGGCCTGGGCGCGGCGGTGTGGATCCCGACCGACAAAGGTCCGGTGGTGCTGCCCACCGAGGCGGGCCAGGCGGCGCTGGCGGCCGTCACCGATCTGGAAATGGCACTGGTACGGCAGATGCATCGCGAGCACAGCCACGTCAGCGTCGAGCACGCGCTTTCCGGCCCAGGGCTGATGAACCTCTACCGCGCACTGTGCGCGATCCGCTGCGCCACGCCCGCCCATGCCACACCCGGTGACATCACCGCGGCCGCGCTGGATGCGAGCGACCCGCTCGCGTTGGAAAGCCTGCAGGTGTTCTGCGGCCTGCTGGGCAGCACCGTCGGCGACATGGCGCTGCTCTACGGCATCCATGGCGGCATCCATCTGGCCGGCGGCATCCTGCCGCAGATCCGCCAGTTCCTGATCGACAGCAGCTTCGTGGCGCGCTTCCTCGACAAGGGGCCGATGCGCGCGGCGCTGGAACGCATTCCCGTGAAGCTGGTCGAGCACGGGCAACTGGGCGTGCTCGGCGCGGCCAGCTGGTTCCTTGGCAAGACGGGGGCGGGACAGCCCGCATAGCAGCACCAGACCGGAACGCGCGACGGCGGCGATTCGCCGGACAAACAACGTGATGAGGAGAGACATCATGAACCACCGCAAGACCGTACTATCCGCGGCGATCGTTGCCTGCCTGTCGTTCGGCGCACATGCACAACAGGCGTCCCCGGCCCAGCAGGCCACCGATCTCGACACGGTGCAGGTCACCGGCATCCGCGCCAGCCTGCAGCAGGCGCTGGACACCAAGCGCAATTCCGACGCCATCATCGACGTGATCACCGCCGAGGACGTGGGCAAGTTCGCGGCCACCAACGTCGCCGAGGCAATCACGCTCATTCCCGGCGTCACCATCGACCGCCTGTTCGGCCAGGGCGAGAAGGTCAGCATCCTGGGTACCGACCCGGCGCTGAACCGCACGCTGCTCAACGGCCAGACCGTGGCTTCGGCCGACTGGTTCATCGTCGACCAGCCCGGGCGCACCTTCAACTATTCGCTGCTGGCGCCGCAGATCGTCGGCAAGGTCGAGGTGTACAAGTCGCCCGAGGCCCACATCGACGAGGGCTCGATCGGCGGCACGGTGATCGTCAACACCCGCAAGCCGCTGGATCTGGAAGCCAACACCATTTCCGGCGCGGTCAGCTTCCTGCGCAACGACCGCGCGGAGAAGACCGACCCGCAGGCGTCGGTGATGTACAGCTGGAAGAACAAGGCCGAATCCTTCGGCGTGCTGGTCTCGGCGCAGCGCTCGGTGGAGAACATCCGCCGCGACGGCATCGAGTCCTACGGCACCGTGTCGGCGCTGGACTACCGCGATGGCCAGGGCGGCGGCGGTTCGGTCAACAACCCGCCGATGGACTGGTCGATCGGCGCGCCGGCCGCGCCCACCTGCACCGGCACCTGCGCCGACACGCTGGAGAACAACCTCGACGCGCGCGGCCCCAACTCGCTCAGCGCCTCGTTCTTCGAACAGGAGCGCAAGCGCGACACCTACTCGGTGGCCCTGCAGTTCAAGCCGGTCGACAAGCTGGACATCGAGTTCAACGCGCTCAAGGTCGATGCCAGCTACGACAATCTCAACCAGTCGATGTTCGCGTTCATGGGCAACGCCTACAACGGCCTGATGAAGATGACCGACGCCACCATCGAGAACGGGGTGATCACCCAGGGCACGTTCAAGAACGCGCTGAGCGTGTACGACGTGCAGAACCGCCAGGCCGACGTCGATACCGACTCCTACGACCTGAAGGCCACCTGGAACGACGAGCGCTGGTTCGCCTCGGCGCACGCCGGCACCACCAAGGCCACCGGCGGCACCAGCCGTCAGGTCTACGGCGAATTCCTGAACTGGGCCGACTACAGCTACGACATCAGCGGCCGGCCCAGCCTGACCTTCAGCAACAGCAAGCCGTTCACCGATCCGGGCGCCTTCCAGATGGATGGCGGCTGGGGAGCCGACCCGAGCAGTCCGGAAACCTGGAACACCGGCTGGGGCGGCAACATCGTCTCCAAGCCCAACGAGGACAAGGAGAAGTACGGCCAGCTCGACTTCGGCCTGCGCTTCGACGCGCCGGTGTACCAGGTGCGCTTCGGCGTCAAGCGCCGCGAGCACACCACCGCGCAGAGCATGAGCGGCGTCTCGCTGGCCTCGGTATCCGGCTACGGCGACGCGCTGGCGTCGATGTTCGACCCCAAGAGCGTGCCGGACAACTACCTGAAGGGGTTCTCCAACGTCGGCGACCTGGGCAACCGCTTCATCATCGATGGCTGGAAGCTGGCCGACTACATCCTCAGCGGCGACTGGCTGGCGCCCTGGCAGACCATGCCGGTTCCCAGCACGTTCAACGATCCCTCCTTCGCCGCCAACACCTGGAAGGTCACCGAGAACATCGATGCCGCCTACCTGCAGGCCGACTTCAGCCACGACAGGCTGCGCGGCAACGTCGGCGTGCGCTTCGTGCGCACCGAATCCGACAGCAGCGGCTGGGCCTGCTCCACCGGCGTGAGCCCGTGTCCTGCCGGCGATTACGCGGCGGTCAGCGTCAAGAAGAAGTACGACAACACGCTGCCCAACCTGAACCTGGCCTACGAGGCCACCGACACCCTGCTGCTGCGCCTGTCCGCCGCCAAGGTGATCGCACGGCCGAACTACGGCGACATGTCCAGCTACCTGTGGCTGGGCGACCAGACCCTGACCGGCGGCGGCGGCAATCCCGACCTGGATCCGTACAAGTCCACCAACTACGACCTGTCGGCCGAGTGGTACTTCACCCCCAACGCCATCCTGGCCGCCACCGCGTTCTACAAGGACATCTCCGACTACATCCTCACCACCACCCGCCCGGAAGTGCACTACAACCAGGCGGTCGGCCAGGACACGACCTACCAGGTCTCGCGTCCTGACAACGCCGGCACCGCCAAGATCAAGGGCTATGCGCTGGCCTACCAGCAGAACATCGGCGCGGGCTTCGGCGTACTGGCCAACTACACCTACTCCGACGGCGAATCCAACACCGGCGATCCGATGCCGTACAACTCGAAGAACCAGGTCAACATCAGCCCGTTCTTCGAGAACGACAACTGGACCGCGCGCATCACCTACTCCTGGCGTTCGAAGTACTTCACCAACGTCGACCGCGGCGACAACCTGTGGACCAAGGACTACGCCTCGCTCGACGCCTCGGTGGGCTATCGCGTCAACCAGTACCTGAGCATCACCCTGGACGCGATGAACCTGCTCGACGAGTCCTACTACAGCTATGCCACCACCGAGAAGCTGATCCGCGGCGAATACCGCAGCGGCCGCCGCTACATGGCCTCGCTGCGCTTCCAGTTCTGAGCAGGCCCGGCATCCCCGGCTTGCCTCTCTCCACGGGCCTGGCAATTCCAGGCCCGTTCTTCTTTCGACACCTGCCCTGCAAGGCCGCAAGGAGTATCCCGATGAAGAGTCCGCTTCCATTGCTGCGACCGGTGCTGGCGCTGTGCCTGCTGGCGCTGGCCGCGCATCCGGCCACCACCATGTCCGCTCCGGCCGGGCAGATCCCCGACACCGCACCGGCCGTATCGTTGATACCGCAGCCGCGCCTGCTCGAATCCAGGCCCGGCAGCTTCGTCGTCACCACCGGCACACCACTGTCCGCCGAAGGTGCGGCGCTGCCGGTGGCCCGCCAGTTCGCCGACATGCTCGCCGACAGCCACGGCATATCGCTGCGGCCGACGGGCGCACCCCGGAACGGACACGGCATCGCCTTCGCGCTGCAGCCGACCTCCGGCATGGCGCCCGAAGCCTACCGGCTGGACGTGGCCGGCGATGGAATCGCCGTCACCGCCAGCACCCAGGCCGGGCTGTACTACGGCGCCGTCACGCTCTGGCAGCTGCTGGTGCCGGGCAACGACGCCGCGGGCAACGGCACGCAGTCCGTCACCGTCCCCGCCCTGCACATCGACGATGCCCCGCGCTTCGGCTGGCGCGGCTTCATGCTCGATTCGGCACGCCACTTCCAGAGCGTGGACGAGGTCAAGCGCATCATCGATGCGATGGCGCTGCACAAGCTCAACGTGTTCCACTGGCACCTCACCGACGACCAGGGCTGGCGCATCGAGATCAAGCGCTATCCGCGCCTGACCGAGGTCGGCGGCTGCCGCATTCCCTCCGGCGACGGCGGCGTCGATCCGGCCACCGGCCAGCCACGCCGCTATTGCGGCTGGTACACCCAGCAGCAGATCCGCGACGTGGTCGCCTACGCCGCCGAGCGCCACATCACCGTGCTGCCTGAGATCGACGTCCCCGGGCACGCCACCGCCGCCATCGCCGCCTACCCGCAGCTCGGCGTCACCGACGAGGCGCTCGTGCCGTCCAGCGAATGGGGCGTGTTCCCCAACCTGTTCAACACCGAGGAAGGCACCTTCCGCTTCCTGGAGGACGTGCTGGCCGAGGTGACGGAGCTGTTCCCCGGCCGCTACGTGCACATCGGCGGCGACGAGGCGGTCAAGGACCAGTGGGAAGCCTCGGCGCGCGTGCAGCAACGCATGCGCGAGCTCGGCGCCAAGGACGAGATGGGCATGCAGAGCCTGCTGGTGGCGCGGCTCGAGCGCTTCCTCGCCGCGCGCGGCAAGCGCCTGATCGGCTGGGACGAGATCCTCGAAGGCCCGCTGCCGCCGGAGGCGACGGTGATGTCCTGGCGCGGCGTGGAGGGCGGCATCAAGGCCGCGCAGTCGGGTCACGACGTGGTGATGTCGCCCTCGAACAAGCTGTACCTGGACTACCTGCAGACCGACTCGCCGAACGAGCCGCCCGGCCGGCCGGCGACGATCACGCTCAAGGACGTGTACGACTTCGATCCGGCGCCGGCGCAGCTCACCACCGCCGAGCAGCGGCACATCCTCGGCGTGCAGGCCAACATGTGGACCGAGCACACCCGCACCTTCGCCCGCCTGCAGCACAACGTCTTCCCGCGCATGGCGGCGCTGGCCGAGATCGCGTGGACACCCGACGCGCGCAAGGACTACCCGGATTTCCTGGCACGCCTGCCGGCCCAACTGGAGCGCTACCGCCGGCTCGGCATCGCCTACGCGCAAACCCCGTTCCGGGTGCTGGCCGATGTCGACGGCGACCGCAGCGCCGGCAGCGCGACGGTGAGCCTGGCCAACCCGCTGGGCTATCCCGTGCGCTACACACTCGATGGCTCCACGCCCGGCGCCGGCTCGCCACTGTACACGCACCCGTTCAGCGCCCCGCTGCCGCTGCAGCTCAAGGCCGCGGCCTTCTTCGCCGGCACACCGCTGGCGCGGACCAGCAGCGATTACCGCTTCGACGCGGCCTCGCTGCTCAGCCGCGACAACGCCGAGCTGGCGCCCTGCCCCGATGGCGGGCGGCTGGTGCTGCGACTGGAGGACGACGGCCCGGCCGACGGCGAGCGCGCCATCTTCAACGCCGACATCTTCAAGCCCTGCTGGACCTGGAAGCAGGCCGACCTGGACGGCATCGGCGGCCTGCGGGTGCGCGCCGGTCGCATTCCCTACTACTTCCAGCTGGCGCACGACGAACCCAACCGCCAGTTCGAGCCGGCCACCACCGCCCATGGCGAGCTGCTGGTCAATGTCGGCGACTGCAAGGGCGAGCCACTGGCACGCATCCCGCTGCCCGCCGCGCCCGGCAAGGACGGCTTCATCGACGTCGACGTCGCGCTGCCCAAGGCGGCGGCAGGCCGGCAGGACATCTGCGTGCGCTTCAGCGGCGACACCCGGCCGACGATGTGGGTGGTGGACCGCATCACCCTGCAGTCGGCCGCCACAGGCGGCGCCGGCCACCGGTGACACCTGGGCTCTGGCCGTGCAACGCGGCCAGCGCTTCGGCGGCAGCGATGCGCAGGCAACCGCCGCTTCCAGAGCATCGTCGAGTCAGGCAATTGCGGAACGGCCCTGCATCGTCGCTCCCGCGCAGGCGCGAGCCCGGTGGCTGACTGCGATCTGGCCGGGAAAGGCGCCGGATCCCCGCCTGCGCGGGGACGACGTCACCGCAAAGCGCGAAGAGCGCTCTAGCGGCCCCGCTCCAGCCTGAGCAGCAGCTCGCGCGCCGGTGTCGCCGCCACCAGCATGCCCAGTCCCACGCCCGCCGCATTGGCCAGCGCATCCAGCGGATCGGCCATGCGCGTGACGGTCAACGCGCCCTGCGCGAACTCGATGCCGATGCCCAGCAGCACCAGCCCGATCGCCGCGGCCGCCAGCGCGCGGCGCGTGGCGAACAGCTGCACCGCCCCGGCCGACAGCAGGAAATAGGTAACAAGGTGCTCGACCTTGTCGCCGCCCGCGGGCAGCGCCAGCGGCGCCGGCGGCAACAGGCAGACCACGATCACCGCGACGATCGCCGCGATCCACAGGCCCAGCCACAGCCCGGGCCGGCGCAACGGGCGCATCGCCCCCATCACCGGCACCGTCACAGCCGCCAGGTCAGGTCGCCGGACAGGAACGCGCTGCCGAAATCCACCCCGCGCGCGAATCCCATCGCCTGGAAACGCTCGCCCATCTCGCTGGGCAGCGTCAGCCGCTTGACCTGCTCGCGCAGGCGCATGCGCCCGACCTCGTCGCTGCGCTGCTCGGCCGCGGCCAGCAGCTGGTCCAGCCCGCAACCGAGCAGGAAACTGGCCTGGGTGCAGTAGCCGGCCAGCTCGAAACCGGCACCGGTGCCGGCCTCGGCCAGCGCGGTGAAGTCCACCGAGGCGGTGATGTCCTGCAGGCCGGGCCAGCGGTACACGTCGTTGTGCACGCGATGGCGATAGAACGCGCGCACCGTGCCCTCGTTGCGCTGCGGCAGGTAGTACTCGCGGCGCGGATAACCGTAGTCCACGAACAGCATCGCCCCGTCGCGCAGCCCGCCGGCCACGGCCTGCACCCAGTACGGCAGCTGCGGCAGGATCTCGGAGCGGTAGCCGTCGGCGAAGGGCTGTTCCAGGTAGCGCTCGACGTGGCGGACCGCGGCCGCCAGCAGCGCATCGGCCGGCTGCTCGCCACGGCGGAAATCGCCCTCGCCGTCGAGCACCACGGTTTCCTCGAACACCTCGCCGTCGCGCAGGGTGAAGCGCGAGGTCGGCAGCGCATCGAGCACCTCGTTGGCGAACAGCAGGCCGTTCCATTCGTCCTGGAACGGCCGGTCCAGCCATTCCACCAGGTCGAACACCGGTGGGATCAGCGAACGCCCCAGCCGCTCGCGCTGGCGCTCGCGCAGGTCGGCGCTGGGCTCGAGGATGGCGTAGCGCTCGGGCAGCGCATCCAGTTCCAGCAGCCGCTTGAGCATCACCTCGGCGAACGCGCCGCTGCCGCCGCCGATCTCCAGCATCCGCGATTGCGGCCCCAGCTGCTGCAGCACCGGCGCCACCGCGTTGGCCAGCGTGGCGGCGAACAGCGGGCCGATCTCCGGCGCGGTGGTGAAATCGCCGGCATCGCCGAACTTGCTGGAACCGGCGCTGTAGTAGCCCAGCCCGGGCGCGTACAACGCCAGCTCCATGAACCGCGCAAACGGGATCGCACCGTGGCCGCCGGCGATCTCCGCGCGCAGGTGGGCAGACAGGCGGTCGCTGTGGGCCAGGGCTTCGTAGTCGGGAAGTGGCAGGTCGGATGGCATGCGCGATGGATCGGCGGGAAGGACGCACAGCATAGGCGCTCGCCTTGCCGCGCCGCCAATGCGGGTTGGGCCGCAATCCCGTTCGCCGGCGCTTCGGCCCGGCGCGCGCGGACACCCCGCGTGGACGCCCGATGCCCGACAATCCCTGCCGATCCATCGAGAACAGGTCGAGAACACGCCATGCCCGACAACGCCCCCGTGGTCCTGGTCACCGGCAGCGCCCGCCGCATCGGCGCGGCCATCTGCACCCACCTGCACGCCCACGGCTTCCGCGTGGCCATGCACGGCCTCAGCTCGGGCGATGCGCTGCAGGCCCTGGCCGAACAGGCCAATGCCCGCCGCCCCGGCAGCGCCATCGCGCTGCATGCCGACCTGCTCGACGCCGACGCGCCGCAACGGCTGGTCGACGCCTGCCTGCAGCACTTCGGCCGACTCGATGCGCTGGTGAACAACGCCTCCAACTTCTTCCCCACCCCGGTCGGCGAAGCCACGCCGCGGCAGTGGGACGAACTGTTCGCGGTCAACGCGCGCGCACCGTTCTTCCTGATGCAGGCCGCCGCCCCCCACCTGCGCGAACGCCACGGCGCGGTGGTCAACCTGACCGACCTGCATGCCGACCGGCCACGCCGCGACTACCCGGTCTACAGCGCGGCCAAGGCGGCGCTGGCCATGCTGACCCAGGCCATGGCGCTGGAACTGGCTCCCGAGGTGCGGGTGAACGCGATCGCTCCCGGCGCGATCCTGTGGCCGCAGCCGGAGCCGTCCGAAGCCGCCCGCCAGGCGCTGCTGGCGCGCACCCCGCTGGCGCGCATCGGCACGGTCGAGGAGGTGGCCGAGGCGGTGCGCTGGCTGCTGCAGGATGCCAGCTACGTCACCGGCCACACGCTCGCACTGGACGGTGGACGGCGGCTGACCTAGTAGAGCCCGGCGGACGGTGCGGCAGCGTCACCAGCACGGGTGCCCGCCCGTGCCAGTCCCGATCCCGGCTGGTGGTGCGCGCCTACGCGGCGTGAACCGGCCAGTCGGCACCCTGCCCGTCCAGCGGCACCGCATCGAAATGCCGCCCGTGGTCCGGGTGCGCGCGCCACAGCTCGGCCAGCGTGCGGCCGCTGAGCGGATCGACGAAGTCCGGCGCGATCTCCGCCAGCGGCCGCAGCACGAACGCGTGCCGCAGCTCCGGCCGCGGGATGCGCAGGTGGCCGGGACCGTCGGCGATGCGGTCGCCGTAGAAGACGATGTCCAGGTCCAGCGTGCGGTCGGCGAAGCGCGGCCCGCTGCGGTCGCGGCCGTGCGCATCCTCGAGCGCATGCAGCCACGCATCGAGCTCGCCCAGTTCCATGTCGGTATGCAGCGACACCGCGTTGTTCAGGAAGTCCGGGCCCTCGAACCCGACCGCCGGCGTGCGGTAGGCCCGCGACACCACGATGTCGTCGCCGAAGCGCTGCCGCAGCGCCGCCACGGCCTGGCGCAGGTGGTGCCGGGGCTGGAGGTTGCTGCCGAGGCTGAGAAGCACGTTGACCATGCGCTATTGCGACACGCGACGCCGGCAAGGTCAACCTTCACGGGCGTGTACGCGGCCTGCACGCGGGGCCGCGCGCCTAGCCAAGCGCGGGCCGCGGCGCATAGAATCGTGGCGCATTCCAGACGGCGGCCCCATGACTTATTGCGTCGGCATCGAAGTGGACGAAGGCCTGGTCTTCGCCGCAGACACCCGCACCAACGCCTCGCTGGACGACGTCCGCGTGCACGGCAAGCTGCATACCTTCGAGTATCCCGGTCAGGCGGTGTTCGTCGTCATGTCCGCCGGCAACCTGGGCACCACGCAACTGGCGATCTCGCGCCTGCGCCGCGACGCCGAGCAACAGGCGCCGCGCAGCCTGCGTTCGTTCCGGCACCTGTTCGAGGTGGCCGAGTACGTGGGCGAGGTGCTGGTGGCCAGCCAGGCCAAGCTGGGCGACGACTCGCAGCACCAGGGCGTGAACACCCAAGCCACGCTGATCCTGGGCGGACAGATCGCCGGCGAGCGCCCCGGGCTGTACATGATCTATTCGCTGGGCAACGCCATCTCCGCCTCGGCCGAGACGCCGTACCTGCAGATCGGCGAATCCAAGTACGGCAAGCCGATCCTGGACCGCATCATCCGCCCGCAGATGAAGCTCGAGGATGCCGCCCGCACCGCGCTGGTGTCGCTGGATTCGACCATCCGCTCCAATCTCTCCGTCGGCCTGCCGATCGACCTGGCGCTGGTGCGCACCAACGACCTGCGGGTGACCGAGCGCATGCGCCTGGAAGCGGACACGCCGCTGTACGCCGAGATCCACGACACCTGGTCGCGCAAGCTGGAGAACGCGGTGCGCACGCTGCCGCGCTTCCCGTGGGAACCCTCGCTGCCAGAAGGCGCCCCGGAGGCGCAGCTGCCGCCGTTGCCGCCACGCGTGGTGCGCCGCGACCCCGGCGACCAGGGCTCGCAGCAGCAGTAGCGCGGGAGCCCCGTGACGCATCCTGCCTGCCTGTCATAGCGCCGGGCCCGGCCGAGGCGCTACCGGGACGGCCCAGCCGAGCGGGCTCGGCTCCAGACGGGATACCGGAGCGCGGACCGTCTGGCCCGCCTTACGGCGCCGCCTCCAGCGCGTGCGCCACCGCGCGGAACACGCGGTGCATCTCCAGCGGCTTGCCGAGGATATGGACCGCGATCTCATCGGGAAAATGCTCGCGCTCCAGCGGCGCGCTCGGATCCTCCAGCACGATCGCCGGTCCGCGATAACCCAGTTCGCACAGGCTGAACAACAGGCTCACCGCCGACAGCAGGATGATGTCGCTGTCCACGATCACCAGGTCCGGCAGCGCATCCTCGCGTACCTGGCGCAGCGCGGCGGCACCGTCGGCGGCCAGCTTGGGCCGGTAGCCCTGGCTGGACAGCGCATTGCCCAGCAGCGATAGCTGGGTGGCCTCGCCGTCGATCACCAGCAGCCGCTGGCCGCTGCCGGACGGCGAGGCCAGGTTCTCCTCCGACACCACGGCGGTGGCGCCCTTCATCGGCAGCACCAGGTCGAAACGGGTGCCGTGCCCTGGATGGCTTTCCACCACCATCAGGCCGCCATAGCTCTCGACGATGCGCTTGCACGAACTCAATCCAAGGCCGGTGCCGTCGGACTTGGTGGTGAAGAACGGCGTGAACAGGTGCGCCAGCGTCTGCGCATCCATGCCGATGCCGGTATCGCTGACGCTGATCTGCAGGCGCGCGCCGTTGACCTCGTCGGCCGGCAGCTCGCGTGCGCTGAACACCAGCTCGCCGCCCCGTGGCATCGCCTGGATGGCGTTGAGCCCCAGGTTGAGCAGGCACTGCTGCAGCTCGGTGAAGTTGGCCTCGATCGCCAGGTCCGGCGCCACCGGCTCCAGCTTGAGCGTCACCCCGCGCGGCAGGCTGCTGGTGAGCAGCATCTGCACCGCCTGGAACAGATGGTCGATGCAGATGCGCTCGCTGCTCTTGCGCGAGCCACGCACGAACGACAGCATCGTTTCGGCCATCTCGTGGCCGCGCCGGCCGCATTCGGAGATCACGTTGGCGAGCTGGCGCAGCTGCGGGTCGTCGGTGCGGCCATTGAGCAGGTCGGGCACGATCAGCAACGGCTGCAGGATGTTGCGCAGGTCATGGCTCAGCCCGGCGGCGAGCAGTGCCATGCTCTCCAGCCGCTGCGCACGCATCAGCTCGCGCTCCACGCGCTGGCGCTCGGCCTCGTTGCGGGCCTCGCGGATGGCGCGGGCCACAGCCGAAGGCAGGCGCGTGGGGTTGTGCTTGATGATGTAGTCGTTGGCGCCCTCGTGCAGGGCCGCCACCGCGGTTTCCTCGCCCATCGTGCCGGAGACGAAAATAAACGGCATGTGCGCGCTGCCGGCGCGCACGATCGCCAGCGCATCGTGCCCGGAAAATCCCGGCATGCTCAGGTCGGACAGGACGATGTCGGGTCGGAAGCGTTCCAGCGCCTCGCGCAGGCCCTGCTCGTTCTCCACGCGCTCGAAAGCGGCCTTGAGCCCGGACTCGAGCAATTGGTCGCACAGCAGTTCCGCGTCCTCCGGGGAATCCTCCACCAGGAGCACGCGGATGGGGCCCAGATCCGGTCCGTTCTTGGGCATCGCGCCTTACTCTTCCTCGGGCGATTCGTTGATCACGGCCCAGAACGTGCCCAGCGTCTTCACCGCATTGAAGAACTGGTCGATGTCCACCGGCTTGACGACATAGGCGTTCACGCCCAGGTCCCAGCTGCGCGCCAGGTCGCTCTCCTCGCGCGAGGATGACAGGATGACGATCGGCATGCGCTTGAACGTCTCGTCGTTGCGGATCTGCGTGAGCACCTCCAGCCCGTCCATGCGCGGCATCTTGATGTCCAGCAGCAGTACCGCCGGCAGGCCCTCGGGGCGGTCGGCATGGGCGCCGCGACGCAGCAGGTAGTCCATCGCCTCCACGCCGTCCTCGACATGGACGATGGGATTGGCGAGGCGGGCCTCACGCAGGGCGTCGATGGCCATTTCGGCATCGGCCGGGCTGTCTTCGGCAAGCAGGATGGTGCGGATCGCGGTCATACAGTCGGCTCGTTTTTGGGCGCATCGAGCGCCGAGGGAAGGGTGAAGTGGAAGGCGGCGCCCTTGTCGGGCTCGGCCTCGGCCCAGATGCGGCCGCCGTGGCGGGTCAGCACGCGGCGTACGCTGGCAAGGCCGATGCCGGTGCCGACGTATTCGCTGGCCTTGTGCAGGCGCTGGAACACGCCGAACAACTTGCCGGCATAGGCCATGTCGAAGCCGGCGCCATTGTCGCGCACAGTGAACAGGTGGCTGCCATCGGACTGCTGCTTGTACTCGACCTCGATCACGGCCACGTCGCGCTTGGCGCTGTACTTGACCGCGTTGCCCAGCAGGTTGAGCCACACCTGCCGCATCATGTTCTCGTCGGCGATGATCACCGGCAGCGGCGCGATGTGCCATTCGATCCGGTGCGCGGGCTGTTCCTCGTCGCCCTGCAGGTTGGAGTCGAGCACCGCGCGCGTCTCCGACACCAGCGACTGCATGTCCACCGCCTGCATGCGCAGCGCGCTGCGGCCCAGGCGCGAATACACCAGCAGGTCGTCGATCAGCGCGGCCATGCGCTGCGCCGAGCTGCCGATCACCTGCAGGTAGTGGCGGGTCTTGTCATCGGCGCTGTCGTCCAGGTGCCGGCCCAGCTTGTCGGCGAAACCGGCCACGTGGCGCAACGGCGCGCGCAGGTCGTGCGAGACCGAGTAGCTGAACGCCTCCAGCTCGCGGTTGACCTCCGACACCTGGTCGACCTTGCCTTCCAGCTGCCGGTTCAGTTGCTCGATCTGCTGCTGGGTCGCCTTCTGCAAGGTGATGTCGCTGACTGTCATCAGCACCACCTGGTCCTGGCTGTCGGGCAGCGGCATGCGCCGAGCATTGATCAACATGGTCCGCGACAGGCCATCCACGCCGGTCTGGTCGTGCTCGAAGTCCCACAGCTCGCGCCCGCGCAGCAGGACGTCGGCCAAGCGCTGGTGGATCAGCGGGTCGCTCCAGGCGCCGTTGCCAATCTGGTCCAGGGCGATCTCGTCGACGTCCTCCTTCAGGCCGTACAGCTCGGCGAACGCGGGGTTGTACAGCACGATCTTCTGCTGTCCGTCCAGCAGCACGATGGGCTCGCGCACGGTCTGCAGCACCGCGGTGGCGCGGGCGCTGGCGCGCAGCCACTGGCGCTCGGCCTTCACGCGCCGCCCCATCTGCCGCTGCAGCAGCCAGGTCACCCAGCCCAGCAGCAGCAGCTGCACGAACATCGCGACCCAGCCCAGCACCGCGGCCCAGCGGCGCAGTTCCTCGGCGCGCTGCATGCGCTCGGTCAGCAGGTGCTGCTCATGCTCCAGGATCTCCTCGGTCAGGCCGCGGATCGGATATCGCGTGGTCATCTCCACGGTCAAGGCACGCGCCCTGGCGGGATCGTCGGCGGCGGCCAGTTCATGGGCGAGGTCCAGGCGCCGGGCCACCGTGGCCTGCAGGCGGCCGATCCTGACCTGCTGGTCGGGATTGTCGCGGGTCAGCCAGGCGATGTTCTCCAGGCCCGGACCCAGCGACTTCTCGGCCTGCTCCAGCCGCTGCGACAGGATGGGGATCGCCTCGCCCTGCGCCAGCGCCAGTGCGGCAGCCTCGGCATCGCGGATGTCGGCCGCGGCGCGCTGCACCGCGGCCTTCACTTCCTGGATATGGGCCACCATGTCCGCGGCATCCAGGCTCTCCTGCGACATCTGCCGCAACAGCAGGAACGGCAGCACGACGATCAGGAAGACCGCCAGCGCCAGGACGGGCAGGCGCAACCGGCTCCACAGGCCCTCGGTGGCTGGCTTCGAATCCAAGAGTTCCCTCAACTTCGTTGACATGGCCGCGTGCCCGTCGCACACGCCGCGATGAGAGGTCAGCTCTTCAAGGCGACACCATCGCCACAGGAGCGATGAACAGGCGCAGCCATCTTACGGGGTACGGCGCGAATGTGGCATCCCCCACTCAGGTGTCCATGCGATGCTGTTGCACCACCGTCCATGCAGGCAGGCCGGCCCGGGCCAGCAGGCCGTCGGCATGGCGGTACACCCGCGCCGCGCCATCGGCGGGCAGCATGATCACGCAGGCCTCCAGCATCCGCGAGAACCGCTGCCAGAAGGTGGCCTCGTCCACGCTTTCGGCCAGCAGCAGCCACAGCGCGATCTCCAGCTGCGACATTGCCATTTCCACCTCGTCGGCCAGCGGCGGCGCGCAGCCGCTCTTGCGCTCGTCGGCCAGAAGCAGGCGCGCCGCGGAGCGCGGCGCGGCGGGAGATGGAACGAAGGCGGCAGGTTCCGCATGCGGTTTCATGGCGATTTCCTTGCGAACGAAGTCGGGCCGGGCGGAGTCCGGCCCGCCGGCATCGCCGGCGGATCGCTCCGCCGGCGACAGGTCCCTCCGCAAGAACTCAATTGCCGGCAGCCGACACGGTCAGGCCGGACGCATCGACGCTCTTCACGCCCTTGATGCCCTTGGCGACCTGCACCGCCTTGTCGTGCTCGGCCCGGCTCGGCACCATGCCGCTGAGCATGACCACGCCATTGACGGTATCCACCTTGACGTCCATGCCGGAAACATCCTTGGTGGCGACCAGGTCGGCCTTCACCTTGGTGGTGATCCAGGTATCGGTCACCGGCTCCTGCGACTCGGCCTTGGCGTCATGGTGGCGCGCCGGATCGGCGGCCAACGCGGTGCCGGCACCGATCACCATGCCCAGGCCGAGCGCCAGGGCAAGCGGACCACGCAAACTACGGGAATTCTTGTTCATCTCACATCCTCCCTTGGGTGTGCGGGAAGTGTGTCCGCCGGCACGTACAAACCGCGTGACCGGCGAATGCGCGGGCAGTGAAAGCGGCCCGCTCAGGACGAAACGGGCGGAGGTGGATCCGCATCGAGTCGCAATGCATGGCCGCCGAACTCGTTGCGCATGGTCGCCAGCAGCTTGTCCACGAACGAATCGCCCTCGCGCGAACGCAGGCGTTCGAGCAGCGACAGGGTGATGACCGGCGCCGCCACGTCCAGGTCGATGGCCTCGGCCACGGTCCAGCGCCCCTCGCCGGAATCGTCCACGTACGGCGCCACGCCGGCCAGTTGCGGATTGCGCTGCAGGGCTGAAGCGCTCAGGTCCAACAGCCACGAGCGGACCACGCTGCCATGCCGCCACAGCTGGGCGATCTGCGGCAGGTCCAGCGCCATTTCCTGCTTGCGCTGCAGCAACGCGAAGCCTTCCGCATAGGCCTGCATCATTCCGTATTCGATGCCGTTGTGGATCATCTTCACGTAGTGGCCCGCACCGACCGGTCCGACATGCGCCCAGCCGTCACGGGTGCCGGTGGCCAGCGTGTCGAGCAGCGGTTCGAGGCGGCGCACCGACTCGGCAGGACCGCCCAGCATCAGGCAATAGCCCTCGGCCAGTCCCCAGATGCCGCCGCTGGTGCCGCAATCGATGAAGCCCACGCCCTGCGCCTGCAGATCGACGGCGCGCCGCTGCGAATCGCGGTAGTGGGAATTACCGCCGTCCACCACCACATCGCCGGCCTCCAGCAACGGCGTCAGCACATGCAGCGTGTCGTCGACCGTTTTCGCCGGCACCATCAGCCAGACCACCCGCGGCGTCGGCAATGCGTCCAGCAACTGCGTCAGCGTGGCAACGGGCTCGACGCCGAGCGCGGCAGCCTCCGCACTCGCCTCCCCGCCCACGTCGTAACCGACCACGCGGTGTCCGCCGCCAAGCAGGCGAGCGGCCATGTTGGCCCCCATGCGCCCCAGTCCGATCATGCCGATGTCCATCGTCCGACTCCGCAACCACGAGGCGTCAGAGTCTGCCATGGACAGCCTGGCCGCGAGGATGCGGCCGCGATGCATCCGGCACCTGCCGCATCGCAGGCGCTCCGGCCGGCGGGGACGGTGACCGCCGGCCGCCGCGTGCCGGCATCGCCAACATCAACGACGTTCGCAGACCGTCTCGACTTCGCGATCGCCCTGGTTCTGCTGGTGCTGGCCCTGCACATAGCGCCCGGTGGCACCACCTGCGACCGCGCCGCCGACGGTGGCCAGCTTGCGTCCCTTGCCCTTGCCCACCTGGTTGCCCAGCAGGCCACCGACGACCGCGCCGGCCGCGGTGCCGGTAATGCGGTTGGGATCGCGGCTGTTCTTCTGCACCTCGACCTTGTGGCACCTGACGCGGGTGCCATCGTTGAAGCGCCGGCCCTCGTCCTGGGGTCCATAGGTCTGCGCCGCCGCCAGCGGCGCGGCGAGCAGGGTCGCCAGGGACAGGCCAAACAGGATCTTGACGTTCTTCATGCTGCACCTCCGTGGATTGCCCGGGCGATTCCCGTGGAAAGGAACGCCCCGTGCCACGAATGCTGCTCCCGGCAGGGAAAATGACCCGTGAAACCGGGCGGACACCGTTCAGCCGGAGGTAGGCCCGGCATTCATGGCGACTGCGCCGGATCCGAAGGCGGCGCGGCCTCCTGCCCGCTCGGCAGATACGACTGCAGGCGCTCGAAGAAGCGTTCGTAGAAGGCCGCATCCTGGATGGTGCTGCTGGCCACGCGCACCAGCGAATCGTCGCTGCTGCCGAACGGCAACGACACCGAGCCGAGCGCACCCACGCCGACGCTGGCCGAGGTCGGACTCTTCTTCAGCGCGTAGCGGTCCTGCAGGGCGCTGACGAACACCCAGCTCTTGTCCGTCCCCTGCGCGACGCAGGAGATGCGCAGGTCGAGCTGCTCGTGCAACTCCTCCTTGGGCTGGAAGTTCTTGCTGCCTTCCACGGCATCGGCGCTGGCCCGCGCCACCACGTAGCCCTGGCTCAGCAGTGCCCGGCGGGCGGCCTCGCAGGCCTGCGCCTGCGGCACGGCCACGCTGCGCGAATAGGTGTTGGCGGAATTGAACGACTCGTGCATCAGCAGGTTGTCGGCCTTGCGGTTGGCGCAGCCGGCCAGGCCCGCAAGCACGGCCGCTACCCACATCACACCGAGCACAGGATGCGAAAGGGACATGGGGACAGGTCCATCGAAGGGAGATGCGCAGGATAGCGCCATGGTTCGCGCCCAAGCTGAAGCTTGCCCATCGCCCACCGGGCCCCTGCTCCCGGCCAGGCATGGCGCGGCAGCAGGGAGCGAGCCAGTGGCCCGGAAGGCCGGGCTTGGCATGGACATGCCGGGGAACGGCCTTCGCCGACTCGCCAGGCGGACGCGATCAGGGTGGCGGTGGCGCCTTCCCTGCCCCCAAAAGACCAGGGCGCCGTCATCGACGGCGTCCTGGTCGCGGACACTCCACGGGAAACCCGGGCCTCAGTCGGCCCAGCGCCCCGGTGCGGTGGACTGCGGCAACACCTGTGCCGACAGCGGGCGATCGTTCTCCAGCAGGTTCACCGCGTCGGCCAGGATGGACGCGGACTCGCGCAGCAGCGGGTCCGGGCGCTTGTCGGCCAGCTTCTCGCGCGCGGCATCCTTGACGATGTCGCGCTCGCTCAGCGCCAGGCCGTCGTCGCTGCTGTCGTCGGCCAGCGGATCCAGCGGCAGCCCCAGTTCCCTGCGGATCTCCTGGCGCTGCTTGCGCTGGGCATCCTGCTTCTGCCGCTCGGCACGGCGCTCGGCCTCGTTGAGCACCACGTACTTCTTGGCCGCTTCCTCGCGGAACTGCTTGACATCCTCCTCCCACCACTGGAATTCCTTGTCCGAGGCGACGCGGCTGTCATGCAGCGCATCGAGCCGGGGCAGCAGCGGGGCGAAGTTGCCGTACTGGGTATGCGGCACCGAGGCGATGCGCGTCCACGGCAGGGCGTTGTCGTAGGTGCTTTCGCCGAACTCGGTGGCATCGACGCTGGCCGGGAAGGCGATGTCCGGCACCACGCCCTTGTGCTGGGTGCTGGAGCCGCTGACGCGGAAGAACTGCGCGATGGTCAGCTTGACCTGGCCGAAGCGCGCGCCCTCGCTGCCGGGCCAGCGGTCAAGGTCGACGATGTTCTGCACAGTGCCCTTGCCGAAGCTGGTCTCGCCGATGACCAGGCCGCGGCCGTAGTCCTGGATGGCACCGGCGAAGATCTCCGAGGCCGAGGCCGAGCCGCGGTTGATCAGCACCGCCAGCGGGCCGTCCCAGGCCACCTCCGGGCTGCGGTCGCCGTTGACGGTGACGCGCCCGCCGGATTCGCGCACCTGCACCACCGGCCCCTGCTCGATGAACAGGCCGGTCAGCTCGATCGCCTCGTCCAGCGAGCCGCCGCCGTTGTTGCGCAGGTCCAGCACCACGCCGTCGAGCTTGTCGGCCTTGAACCCGGCCAGCAGCTTGGCCACGTCGCGGGTGGCCGAGGCGTAGTCGGTCGCGTTGCGGCGCCGGCCCTCGAAGTCCTGGTAGAAGCCCGGCAGCTTGATGATGCCGATGCGGCGTGCGGGCTCGCCGTTCTGCCCGGGGATCTCCATGGTCTCGCCCTTCGCCGCCTGCTCGGCCAGGCGCACCTTCTGCCGGGTCAGGGTCAGGGTGCGGTGCGGGCCGTCGACGCCGGCCTCGGCCGGGATGTACTCCAGCCGCACCAGGGTGTCGGCCTTGCCGCGGATCTTGGCCACCACGTCGTCGATGCGCCAGCCGATCACGTCCTCGACCGGGCCGGACTTGTCCTGGCCGACGCCGACGATGCGGTCGCCCGGCTTGAGCACGCCATTCACCGCCGCCGGGCCGCCGGGGATGATCTCGCGGATCACCACCACGTCGTCCTGCTTCTGCAGCTGCGCGCCGATGCCCTCCAGCGACAGCGACATCTGCTGGTTGAAGTTCTCCGCCGTGCGCGGGGTGAAGTAGTCGGTGTGTGGGTCGACCGCGTTGGTGTAGGCGTTGAGGAAGTACTGGAACACATCCTCGCTCTTGAGCTCGCCCACCGACTTGGCCAGGTTGGCGTAGCGCTTGTCCAGCGTCTTGCGGATGTCGTCCTGCTGCTTGCCGGCCAGCTTCAGCCGCAGCCAGTCATTCATCACCGACTTGCGCCACAACGCATCGAGCTCGGCGCCATTGGCCGCCCACGGGGCGTCCTTGCGGTCGTATTCGAACTTCTCGTCGCCGTCGAAATCGAAATCCTGCTTCAGCAGCTGGCGCGCATAGGCGATGCGGTCGTTCACCCGCTGCTTGTAGATGGCGAACACCTCGAACGCCGGGTCCAGCTGGCCGTCGCGGATTGCCGCGCCGACCTGCGCCTGGAACGGCGCGAAGCGGTCGATGTCGGCCTGGGTGAAGAACTGCTTGCCGCCGTCCAGCGTCTCCAGGTAGCGCTTGAACACGTCCTTCTGCATCGCCTCGTCCATCGGCCGCGGGCGATAGGCGTAGCGGCTGTCCGACAGCAGGCCGTAGACCAGCTTGGAGGTGGTGGACTGGTCGGCGGTGGCGGCCGACGGCAGCGGCGCGTCCGCGCGCGCCAGCAGCGCCAGGGGTGCCGTCAGCGCAAGGGCCAGCAGGAACGCGGGGGCTTTGTATTTCATCTAGTTACTCTCGGCTACCGGCCGTGGGGAAGGCTGTGCAGGCTTTGGACAACACGACAGTGCCTAAAGTTGCCGCACTTGTCATCCGCCGTTGCAGCCCAGCCTAGCGGCGTGCCTGTAGCGAAATGTGAACGGGCCCCGGCCGGAGTTCCTGCCTGTCCACCACAAACCGGGAGTGAGCAGCTCC
>JAFADB010000046.1 GCA_023425225.1 Pseudomonadota bacterium | reverse complement strand
GCCGCGCCCAGCCAGCGCAGCAGGCGCGATGTCGCCGGCGACAGCCCGCCTTCCCAGACCTGCCGCGCATGCACCTGCATCGACAGCGCCAGCCAGCCCATGCCGGCCAAGCTCGCCAGCAATGCCGCCGACAGCATGCAGGCCGCAACCGCCGCCTCAGACACGCGCCGCCTCCGTGGCCGTCGCACCGTCCCGCGCGGTCGCGGTCCGGCGCTTCAACGCGCGGGCCGCCAGCAGCGCCACCGCCGCGCTCGCCAGCAGGAACAGGTCGATGCCGGCGACCGGCCAGTAGCCGGCGGCGATCGTGCGCAGCAGGTGGTCGCCGGTGGTGATCCAGTTCAGCACCACCGCGGCCAGCGCCAGCACCGCGATCGCCCCGCACTGCTCGCGCCAAGCGGGATTGGCGAGCCCGCGCGCCACCGGCGCACTGCGCCAGCCGGCGTGCAACAGCGCCAGTGCCCAGCTGCCCCAGAACACATAGCGCTCCCAGTCGCCGCGCGCCGGCAGGTCCTCCGGCAGCAGGCGGTTGGCCACCAGGATCGCCAGCGTCGCCAGCACCATGCCGGTCACCGTGGTGACGGCCAGCGCATCGACGATGCGCGCGCCCTGGCTGCCCTGCCGGGCATGCTGGCGCTTGCGCTTCTCGACGAAGAACACGAACCCGGTCGCGATGCAGGTCGCCCCCGCCAGCCCGCCGAGCAGGTACAGCCAGCGCAGCAGCCAGTGGCGGAAGTGCTGCAGGTGCAGGCCGGTGAGGAATTCGCTGACGCGGCCGACCGTCGTGGCCGGCGGATCCTCGCGGATCAGCTCGCCGGTGGAGGCCTTGAAGTGGATGCCGTCGCCCACCAGCGCGATGCGGTCGGTACCCGCGCGGTAGACGCTGACGTAGCCGTTGGCGTCGCCGACATGCTGCAGCACCAGGAACCCCACTTCGCCGGCCTTGCCTTCCGCCTCCCAGCGACGCTGCGCCTGCGCGACCATCGCATCCACCGAGGCCAGCCCCGCCGGCACGCCGGCACGCTTGTGCGGCAGGCCCGTCTGCTGCGCTTCCACCTGCTCGTGCAGGTCGTGCAGCTGGTGCAGTTGCGTGTGCCCGAGCGGGAAGTAGTAGGTGCCGGCGAAGATCAGCAGACCGGTGAAGGCGAAGAAGAAGTGGAACGGCAGCGCCACCACGCCGGTGAGATTGTGCAGGTCCAGCACGCTGCGCAGGCGCGCCTTGTCCGGGCGGAAGGTGAAGAACTCGCGGAACAGCTTGCGGTGCATCACCACGCCGCTGACCAGCGCGGCCAGCATCACCAGCGCGGAGAAACCGACGATCCAGATGCCCAGGTTCTTCCACTCCAGCGTCAGCCCGTAGTGCAGCGGGAAGAAGAAGCCGCTGCCGATCTTGAGCTGGTCGTCGGGCAGCGCCCTGCCGTTGCGCGGATCGATGGTGCCGTAGGCCCAGATCGCCTCGTCCGGGTCCTTGGCATTGGGCACTTGGTAGCCGGCATACAGCGCCAGCACCGGGTCGCGGTGGGTGGTGTAGGCGCTCCAGCTGGCCACGGTGTCGAAGCGCTGCGGCATGTCCCCGTTCACCCGCGGGCGCATGGCGTCCACCGCCTCGCGCGTGGGCTGCATGCGCTCGAACGCCGGCCGCAGCACCCGCTCGAACGAGGGCATGGGCTGCGCCGCGATGCGGGTGGCGGGAATGGTCCAGCGGTCGATCTCGCGGTCGAACACCGATAGCGCGCCGAAGAAGAACGCGGCCATCAGCACGAAGCCCAGCACCAGGCCGAACCAGGTGTGCAGCCAGGCCATGGATTGGCGGAAGCTCTGCAGCACGACGGACCTCCCTGGCTCGGCGCGGGACATCAGACCAGCAACGATTGCACGAACGAACCGACGGCCGACAGCACTGCGCCGCCGCCCAGGAATACCAGCCACACCCGCGTCAGCCGGTGCGCGGCGATCGCCCACAGGAACGCCACCAGATAGGCGAGCACGCCCGCCATCGCCCCCAGGAACTCGGCATCGTGGAATTCCAGGCCGGCGGCGAACAGCACGCTGGTAGCCGCGGCGACCACGCCCCAGGCGAAGGCGTAGCCGCCGAGCACCGCCGCGCCCACCCGCATCGCGATGCGCAGGGCGTGGGAGGGAACCGGGATGGCGTGCGTCTGGGACATGGCGTCGGGCTGGTGTCTGTGCGCGGGTCGGGACGGTCGGTCAGAACCGCCAGTTCAGGCTGAGCGTGTAGTTGCGCGGCGCGCCGTAGTAGCCGCTGTAGCGCAAGGTGTTGATGTATTTCTCGTCGGTGAGGTTGTTGACGTTGAGCCGTACCGTGGCGTTGGGCAGGAAGTCCCAGGCGGCGAACGCGTTGAGCACCGCGTAGCTGTCCTGGCGCACGGTGAAACCGCTGCTCTCCACGTTGGAGATGGCGCTCTGCCAGCGCCCGCCGAGGCCCAGCGACAGCGCCTGGTAAGCGGGCAGGCGGCCGCTGAGCAGCAGGTTGGCGGTGCGGCGCGGTACCCACGGGTAGGTGTCGTCGCCATCGAGCCCGTCCAGCTTCAGCGCGGTGTAGCCGAACACCAGGTCCAGGTTGTCATTGAGCCTGCCGGACACCTCCAGTTCCACGCCCTTGGAGCGCACGTCCACCGGGGCGTAGATGGTCGAGCCGTATTCGTTGTACTGCCCGGTGGGCGTGGCCAGGCCGTCCTGGTCGGCCTTGAACACGGCCAGCGTGGTCAGCAGGCGCTTATCCAGCCAGTCGGCCTTGATGCCGGCCTCGTAGTTCACGCCCTTGCTGGCGTCGAGGTAGCGGTCGTTGGCATCGACCTGGTCCTGCGGCTGGTAGATGTCCGAGTAGCTGACGTATCCGAGCACGTGCTCGCTGAAGTCGAAGGTCAGGCCGCCGTAGGGGCTGGTGTGGCTGGTGGTCTGGTCGAAGGCAAGGTCGTAGGAGTTGCCGTCGCGGCGGTACTGGGCGTAATTGACGCCGACGATGGCCTTGAGGCGGTCGCTCAGCGCGATCCGGGTGGTGCCGAAGGCGCGCTTGAGCCGCTGGTTCAACACCGAATAGATCGAGGCATCGCTCCAGGCCGGTTCGGCGATGGCATGGGTGGCATACGGGAACGCCGGCAGGGCGCCCCAGGCGGGCGAGGAGAAGTCGGCGCTGCGCTCCCAGTTGGTGGATTCGCTCCTGGACAGGCTTGCGCCCAGCATCGCTTCCTGGTCGCGGCCGAACAGCTCGAAATGGCCATCGAGCGTGACCGCGCCCAGGTGCGCGGTCGACTTGTCCCTGCCACCCCACGGGTAGCCGTACAGGCCCAGGCCGGTGTCCGGGTCCAGACCCGTGGCGAGCGCGTCGTAGGCGTAGAACATCCGCTCGTCGCCGAGGGCATGGCGGTAGTTGTACGAGACCTTCAACTGCCAGTCCTCACCGAGCCGGTGGCTGTATTCGGCGAAGGCGGTTTCGTTGGTGGTGTTCCAGTAGGTCCAGTCCTGCGTGGTGGTGGCGCTGGTCGGCCATTCGGCCTGGGTGCCGTCGCTGTTCATGAAGGTCAGCGCGCCCCACATGATGCCGTCGGACTTGGCCCGCTGGTACGAGTAGCCGACCGCCAACGTGCCGTTCTCGCCGACCTGGCCATCGACCACGCCGTACAGGTAGTCGCGCTTGTTCTCGTTGGCGCGCAGCCAGGAATCGCCGTCCTCGTGCGCGGCGACCACGCGTCCGGCCCAGGTGCCGTCTGCGGTGAACGGCGTCGAGTAATCCACTTCGGCACGGGTGGTGCCCCACGAGCCGTAGCTGATGCCGACCGAGCCCTGTTCCTCGTTGGTCGGACGCTTGCGCACGTAGTTGATGGTTCCGGCGGCGTTGCCGACGCCGGTCAACAGGCCGTTGGCGCCGCGGATCACCTCGACCTTGTCATAGCCGAAGGCGTCGAACGCGCCGGTGGCGACGCCCCATCCGTTGGGCAGGCCGACGCCATCGATCTGGGTGTTCAGGATGTCGAAGCCGCGCGCGCTGTAGCTGGT
>JAFADB010000014.1 GCA_023425225.1 Pseudomonadota bacterium | reverse complement strand
CTGGTCACCGGCACCTGGGCCTACGCCAAGACCGAGCTGAAGAACGTGGTCGCCACGCCGTCGGCGCTGCTGGCGCTGGACCCGGACTACGTGCTGTTCGGCGTGGAGGAGAGCAACACCCTCACCGACGCCACCCCGCGCACCCGTGCCGGCCTGGCAGCCACCTGGAACGACGAGCGCTGGACGCTGTCCTCGCGGCTGAGCCGCTACGGCAGCGTCACCCGCGTGTTCGACTTCGGCGGCGGCTACGTCCCGCGCCAGACCTACGGCGCCGAGTGGCAGCTGGATCTGGAGGCCGAGTACCGCCTCACCGAGCAGTGGAGCGTGGCGATCGGCGGGCAGAACGTCACCGACAACTACCCGGACAGGTCCAACGAGGACATCCACTATTTCGGCAACCTGCCCTACGACGTGCTCTCGCCGATCGGCAGCAACGGCGCCTACTGGTACGGGCGGGTGCGCTACACGTTCTGAGTGATGGCGTGGCAGTGCCACGGCCTGCCGCACCGCCTGCTCGGATCGTGACTTGCGCGCCGAACCTTGCCTCTCGTCATCCCCGCGAACGCGGGGATCCAGGGACGTTCGTGCAGATCGCGGCGACGTCCATGGGCTCTCGCCTGCGCGGGGAGCGACGATCGAAGTTTCCCCCGGACAGTGATGCGCGCAGGTGGGGACACAGCGACTTTCGCAGCGAAATCATCCGGCGACGGAATCTCCCGGCGACCTCATCTTCCAGGGCACAGGCACTGGGTCCCCGCCTGTGCGGGGACGACGAATACATGGATGGCGGCGCTGCGATCCAGATCCCGTCGTCGCCAAGCGTTGTCGCAACAGCCTTGCCGCAATCTCCCGCTGACAAAGCAGGAAAACTCTCCCGGCCCGGTAGTGCGCCCGCACGGGAACGACGGGCTCCTCCTCCGTCCCCCGATCCGGGGACAATTCCACTCCGCCCGGTCCGTGACCTGTACCTCACGCCGGTTTGGGGCACAATCGGGTCAATGGCAGAAACGCCCCCCACCCCAACGCCACCGCCGTCGCTGGAAGCAGGCAACGCCCTGTTCCTGGATGTGGACGGCACCCTGATCGACTTCGCGGACCGCCCGGACCGGGTGCAACTGCTGCCCCAGGTACGCGATTCGATCGCCAGCCTCAGCCAACGCCTGCACGGTGCGCTGGCCCTGGTCAGCGGTCGTCCGCTGGCGCAGCTGGACGCGCTGTTCGCACCGCTGCGGCTGCCGGCGGCCGGCCTGCACGGCCACCAGCTGCGCAGCACCGCCGAAGCCGACCAGGCCATCCCCGCCGACACCTCCGCCTTCCTGCACCGCCTGCACGAAGCGGCCGAGCACATGGCCGCCGCGTTGCCCGGCGTGCTGGTGGAGGACAAGGGCATCGGCCTGGCGCTGCACTGGCGCAACGCGCCGCAAGCGGCGCAACAGGTCCGCACGTTCGCCGAGGCACAGCTGGCGCAGATGCCCGGCTACCGCCTGCAGCCGGGTGACCACGTGGTCGAGTTCGTGCCGCTGGGCCGCGACAAGGGCGTGGCCGTGGAACTGATGATGCGCGAGCCGGGGTTCCGTGGCCGCGTGCCGGTGTTCGTGGGCGACGACCTGACCGACGAGTTCGGCTTCGCCGCGGCCAACCGGCTCGGCGGCTGGAGCGTGCTGGTCGGCGCACGCAGCCCGAGCGCGGCGCGCTACGCATTGAAGGACACCGCAGCCGTGCACGCCTGGCTGCGGCGCAACGCCGGCAGCGCGGATCGACGATGACGCGCTGCCCCGCCCGCGCGCCGGGATGCGCTTTCACGCCGCATTGGCGTGCCGTCGCAACATGCTTTCACCACAAGGACCTCCAATCCAAATGAGCGAAGCCACCCTCGAACTCGGCGTCATCGGCAACGGCAGCTTCGGCGCGCTGGTGGACAGGCAGGCCAGCGTGGTCTGGAGCTGCATGCCGGCCTTCGACGGCGATCCGGCGTTCTGCGCCCTGCTCTCGCCGCGCGAGCACGAGGGCGGCGACTTCGGCATCGAGCTGGAGGACTTCGCCGCCAGCGAGCAGCACTACATCACCAACACCGCGATCCTGCGCACGGTGCTGCGCGATGCCCACGGCGGCGCGGTCGAGGTGATCGACTTCGCCCCGCGCTGGCGCGAGAACGGGCGCTTCTACCGGCCGGTCAGCATCATCCGCAAGGTCACCCCGCTGGCCGGCAGCCCGCGCATCCGCGTGCGCGCGCGGCCGCTTTCCAACTGGGGCGCCGATGTGCCCGAGTCCACCTGGGGCAGCAACCACATCCGCTGGATGCTGCCGGACTTCACCCTGCGCCTGACCACCGACGTGCCGGTGCGCTTCGTGCGCGAGGGCACGCCGTTCGTGCTTGGCCATCCGGTGCACCTGGTGCTGGGCGTGGACGAATCGCTGCAACGGATCATTTCCGAGTACGTGCACTACGCCCAGGACCGCACCGAGGACTACTGGCGCGAATGGGTGCGCTACCTGTCCATCCGCCTGGACTGGCAGGACGCGGTGATCCGCAGCGCCATCACCCTGAAGCTGTGCCAGTACGAGGACAGTGGCGCGATCATCGCGGCGATGACCACCTCCATTCCCGAGGCGCCGGACACCCCGCGCAACTGGGACTACCGCTACTGCTGGCTGCGCGACGCCGCCTTCGTGGTGCGCGCGCTCAACCGCCTCGGCGCCACCCGCACCATGGAGCAGTTCATCGGCTACATCTTCAACATCGCCACCAGCGACGGCACCTTGCAGCCGCTGTACGGCATCAACTTCGAGGAGCAGCTGCACGAGGACGAGGTCGAGTCGCTGGCCGGCTACCGCGGCATGGGTCCGGTGCGGCGCGGCAACCTGGCCTGGATCCAGAAGCAGCACGACGTCTACGGCAGCGTGGTGCTGGCCTCCACCCAGCTGTTCTTCGACCAGCGTCTGAAGGACCAGGGCGATGCCGCCACCTTCCGCCGCCTGGAGCCGCTGGGCGAGCGCGCCTACGCCCTGTTCGAGGTGCCCGACGCCGGGCTGTGGGAATTCCGCGGCCGTGCCGAGGTGCACACCTACACCGCGGTGATGTGCTGGGCCGCCTGCGACCGGCTGTCCAAGATCGCCGACAAGCTGGGGCTGAAGGAGCGCATCGGCTACTGGCGCGAACGCGCCGACCACATCCACCAGCGCATCATCGACCAGGCGTGGAGCCCGCAGCGCGGCTACTTCACCGACACCTTCGGCGGCGAGCGGCTGGACGCATCGCTGCTGTTGCTCTCGGACCTGGGCTTCATCGCCCCCGAGGACCCGCGCTTCGTCGGCACCGTCGAGGCCATCGGCAAGGTGCTGCGGCAGGGCGACGCGCTGTACCGCTACATCGCCCCGGACGACTTCGGCAAGCCGGAAACCAGCTTCACCATCTGCACGTTCTGGTACATCGACGCACTGGCCGCGATCGGGCGCATGGACGAGGCGCGCGAGATGTTCGAGCGCATCCTCGCCCGCCGCAACCACCTGGGCCTGCTGTCGGAGGACCTGGCCTTCGGCGAAGGCGGCGAGCCATGGGGCAATTTCCCGCAGACCTACTCGCACGTGGGCCTGATCATCGCCGCGATGCGCCTGTCGCGCAGCTGGAAGGAGGCCTCGTGAGCCGGCTGGTGGTGGTGTCCAACCGCGTGGCCCTGCCCGGCGAGATCCGTGCCGGCGGGTTGGCGGTGGGCCTGCTGGGCGCGCTGAAGGAACGCGGTGGGCTGTGGTTCGGCTGGAGCGGCAAGACCGCGCGCGGCGAGGCCAGCGGCCGCCTGCACGAGCATACCGACGGCAACATCCGCTACGTCACCATGGACCTGGCCAAGCCGGACCTGGACGCCTACTACAACGGCTTCTCCAACCGCACGCTGTGGCCGCTGCTGCACTTCCGCCTGGACCTGGTGGACTACGACCGCGCCACCCGCGAGGGCTACCGCAAGGTCAACG
>JAFADB010000302.1 GCA_023425225.1 Pseudomonadota bacterium | reverse complement strand
GGGCCGTGGCCCCGCAAGCGGGAGAAGGGGAATACGTTCCCCGCGAACGAGGCGAAGGGGCTGTCTGGGCGAAGGGAATACGCTGCCTGGGCCGCCCGCGGTCAGCCGCCCACGCCCGCCCCGGCCGCCTGCCGGTCGGCGTGGTAGGACGAGCGCACCATCGGCCCGGAGGCGACGTGATGGAAGCCCAGCTCGTTGCCGTAGACCTCCAGTTCCTTGTACTCGTCCGGCGTCCAGTAGCGCATCACCGGGTGGTGGTGCGGGGTCGGCTGCAGGTACTGGCCGATGGTGACCATCTCCACGTCGTGCGCGCGCAGGTCGCGCAGCGTGGCCCGCACCTGCTCCATCGTCTCGCCCAGGCCGAGCATGATCCCGGACTTGGTGGCGATGTCCGGGTGCTGGGCCTTGAACTTCTGCAGCAGCGTCAGCGACCACTGGTAGTCGGCGCCCGGGCGCACGTTGGGATACAGGTCGGGCACCGTCTCGATATTGTGGTTGAACACGTCCGGCGGATTGGTGGCCAGGATCTCCAGCGCGCGCTCCATGCGTCCCTTGCCGCGGAAATCCGGCGTCAGGATCTCGATGCGGGTCCCCGGCGAACTGGCCCGGACCGCGCCGATGCAGTCGGCGAAATGCTGGGCACCGCCGTCGCGCAGGTCGTCGCGGTCGACGCTGGTCACCACCACGTACTTGAGCCGCATGGCCGCCACGGTGGCCGCCAGGCTGGCCGGCTCGCCGGCATCGGGCGGCTTCGGACGGCCGTGGGCGACATCGCAGAACGAGCAGCGGCGGGTGCAGACCTCGCCCAGGATCATGAAGGTGGCGGTGCCGTGGCCGAAGCACTCGTGGATGTTCGGGCAGCTGGCCTCCTCGCACACCGTGACCAGGCGGTTCTCGCGCAGCCTGGCCTTGAGGTTGGCGACCGCGTTGCCCGAGGGGATGCGCACGCGGATCCAGGTGGGCTTGCGCAGCACAGGCGCGTCGGCGAACTGCACCGGCGAGCGGCCGATCTTGTCGCCACCCAGCTGCTTCACGCCTTGTTGAAGGGTTCCTGCCGCCGCCGGGGCCGGCGCCTGCTCGGGAACGACCTGCAGGGGGATGGAGCGTGCGATGGGCTGGGTCATGGCGATATCGGCTCGTTTCAGGCCCCGGCCGCTAGCCGGGGCAGTTCGGGATCGGGTTGCAGGCGCAGGCCGAACTGGTGCGCCAGCTGTTCAAGCAGCACGGGCTTGACCGCCTCCATGCCGGAGGGACCGCCCAAGTCTAGCAGCGAGGTCACCCGCAGGCCGGCGTAGCCGCACGGGTTGATGCGCTGGAACGGCTCCAGGTCCATCGACGCGTTGAACGCCAGGCCGTGGAAGGTGCAGCCATGGCGCACGCGGATGCCCAGCGCGGCGATCTTGGCGTCGCCGACGTACACGCCCGGCGCGCCCTCGCGGCGGGCGGCCAGGACGTTCCATTCGCCCAGGGTGTCGATGACCGCCTGCTCGATGCGGCAGACATAGTCGCGCACGCCGATCTTCAGCCGGCGCAGGTCCAGCAGCGGGTAGACCACGATCTGGCCCGGGCCGTGGTAGGTCACCTGCCCGCCACGGTCGACATGGATCACCGGGATGTCGCCCGGCGCCAGCACGTGCTCGGGCTTGCCGGCCTGGCCCAGGGTGAACACCGGATCATGTTCGACCACCCACAGCTCGTCTGCGGTGTCTTCGCCGCGCGCATCGGTGAACCGCTGCATCGCGTGCCACACCGGCTCGTAGGGCTGGCGCCCCAGGTCGCGCACGCGGGCCGGATACAGGACCGGAGGGGCGGCTACAGCGTCCACTTGACCTCGGGGTGGCGGCGCAAGGCCTCATGGGCGGCGTCATACTGCTCGCGGCTGTCGGCACGGAAGCCGATCTTCACCGAGACGTACTTGCCGTTGGACGAATGCCGCCAGCTCACCTGCTCGTCCAGCACCTCGACGCCGGAGGCGGACAGCAGCCGCGGCAGCTCGGTCTCCAGCCCGACCCCGGCCGTGCCCATCGCGCTCAGCTCGAAGGTGCCGGGAAACTGGAAGCCGTGTTCTGGATTGTCGGATTTGATTTCCATTGCGTCATTATCGGGGTGCCCCGGGGCAAACCCAAGCATGCGTGCGGCCGGTACGATCATCGGGCTCCATGGTCGTGTCGCTTCCGGCCACCGGCAATGATCCGCATCAATTCCCGACCACGTCGCATCCGCCACCGGCGAGGCAGTGTTTGCCGGATCGGGCGGCATCGCCTGCGCAACGCTGCGATTCGGCCATTGCCACGACATTCACCTGTTGCCGCACCCGGCTTCTGGCACGATTCGCGCTTCGCGTACCGGCAGCCCGCCGCCCGCCCCGTCACGGAGAGATCCATGCGCCCCACTCCCCGCCTGCCGCTCGCCCTGTTCGCCCTGCTGGCCGGTCCCGGCACTGCCTTGGCGGCCGACCGCTGCGAGCAGAGCACGCTGAGCCAGCAGCCTCCCGCCGTGGCGTTCCGCGTGGACAACGACCTGTTCGGCGGCGAGCACCAGGACCAGGGCTACACCAACGGCGCCTCGCTGACCTTCGTCTCGCCCAACCTGGTCGACTACACCAACGACCCGTGCCTGCCGCGGCTGGCGCGCGCGGTCAACCGCTACCTCGAGCGTCTGCACCCCGGGCAGTTCCAGCAGCAGAACATGGTGTTCTGGGTCGGCCAGGGGCTGTTCACCCCGACCGACTACACCCGCAAGGACCTGATCGAGGACGACCGCCCGTATGCCGGCGTGCTGCTGGCCTCGTTCGGCTTCAACGCGCGCAACGATTCGCACCTGCGCACCACCCAGCTGCAGCTGGGCGTGGTGGGACCGGCGGCGCTGGGCAAGCAGGTACAGGACGCGGTGCACAAGCTGCTGGGCGACGAGCAGTTCCAGGGCTGGGACAACCAGCTGCACAACGAACCGGTGTTCCGCCTGGTGCACGAGCGCATGCACCGCTGGCCGGCGGATGCCGCGGTCAACGCCGGCGGCTGGGGCTGGGATGCGATCAGCCACTGGGGTGGCGCCCTCGGCAACCTGTCCACCCACGCCAACGTCGGCGCCGAGGTCCGCTTCGGCTGGAAACTGCCCGATGACTTCGGCAGCTCGCCGCTGCGCCCTGCCGGCGAGAACACCGCGCCGTCGAGCCAGAGCTGGGCACCGGGCTGGTCCACCCACTTGTTCATCACCACCGACGCGCGCTGGGTGCTGCGCGACATCACCCTGGACGGCAACACCTTCCACGACAGCCACAGCGTGGACAAGCGCCCGTTCGTGGCCGACATCGGCTACGGCCTGGCGCTGCGCCGCGGCCACTGGAAGTTCGCGCTGGCCCGCTACCACCGCACCCGCGAGTTCGACGGGCAGAAGGAGACGCCGGTGTTCGGCAGCTTCACCATTTCCCGCGCGCTGTGACGCCATCGCGGCATATGCGAAGCCGGCCTCGTGGGCCGGCTTCGCGCATCCGTACCTCGTGCATCTGCATCGGGGGCATCAGCGCCCGTTGAGCACCAGGTCGGCGATGATGCCGGTGGCGATGGCCACCAACAGGAAATCGCCGCGGTCGTCGCGTATCCAGCGGTAGCCGCGCGGCGGCTGGCGCAGGCGATAGCCACGGTAGTCGTTCACCACGTAGACCGGGCCGCGGTAATGGTCGCTGTAACGCTGGCCGCGTACCCAGCGCGGCGGTGGCGGCTGGTAGTGGACCACCGGCGGGCGGGCCGGGCGATAGGCCGGGCGTTGCGGATAGGCGGGACGACGATCGTCGCGGCCACGCACGTAGGCCGGCCGGCCGCGGTCGTCGCGGCGATGGTCGCTACCGCGATCGTGCGAACGTTCCTGGCGGCGGTGGTCGCGGTCGTCGGCGGCGAACGCCGGCAGGGCCGCACCCACGGCCAGCAGCGAGCAGAGGACAACGAGGGGAAGGCGTGGGCTGTGCATGTCGGCTCCGTCATGAGGTGGGAACGATTGCCATCATGCGGTTGCCGCCTGAATCACTTCCGGCTGGAAACGGTTCCGCCGCGCGCCCATATCCCCCCATTCATAATCCACCCGGCCAGCGCCCCGGAACCCAGCCCGGCAGGCGTTGCCGCTATAATTGCCCATCCCCTTTTTACCGGCTCTCCGTCCGTCGTCGCGGGCGGCGGGGCTGCGCCACGGAGTCTCCATGTCCTCGCAATACATCTACACCATGAACGGCGTCAGCAAGGTCGTGCCGCCGAAGCGCCAGATCATCAAGGACATCTCGCTGTCGTTCTTCCCCGGCGCCAAGATCGGCCTGCTGGGCCTGAACGGCGCCGGCAAGTCCACGGTGCTGAAGATCATGGCCGGCGTGGACACCGACTTCGAGGGCGAGGCGCGGCCGCAGACCGGCATCAAGGTCGGCTACCTGGCGCAGGAGCCGCAGCTGGATCCGAACCACACCGTGCGCGAGGCGGTGGAGGAAGGCGTCGGCGACGTGCTGCAGGCGCAGGCCGCGCTGGACAAGGTCTACGAGGCCTATGCCGAGGAAGGCGCCGACTTCGACAAGCTCGCCGCCGAGCAGGCGCGGCTGGAGGCGATCCTGGCCGCCGGCGACGCGCACACGCTGGAACAGCAGCTGGATGTGGCCGCCGACGCGCTGCGCCTGCCGCCGTGGGACGCCAAGGTGGGCAACCTGTCCGGCGGCGAGAAGCGTCGCGTGGCGCTGTGCCGGCTGCTGCTGCAGAAGCCGGACATGCTGCTGCTCGACGAGCCGACCAACCACCTCGACGCCGAGTCGGTGGAATGGCTGGAGCAGTTCCTGCACCGCTACACCGGCACCGTGGTGGCGGTCACCCATGACCGCTA
>JAFADB010000288.1 GCA_023425225.1 Pseudomonadota bacterium | reverse complement strand
TGGCTGGTGAGGATCACCTGGCCGTTGCCGGCCTTGAGGTTGAACTGGTACTGGCCGTTGCTGCGTTTGCTGATGACGAACTTGCCTGCCATGGAACCTCCTTTCGCTGCGTGCATCCGTTGGTTGGGGGGGAAGCCCGGCCACCGTAGCGCAAAGTCGGTGCGTCGGCTCAGCCGGAGATGCGCACCTGCACCTCGGCCAGCATCGGCATGGCCAGCGCCGCGCCGACGCGCTCGGTGGACAGCGCCGCGAACAGGTTGGCGAAGCGCACGTGGGTGGCGAACGCCAGCTCCGGCGCGCGCGCCAGCGAGGCGACCAGGCCGCCGTTGAAGGCGTCGCCGGCGCCGGTGGTGTCGATCGCCTGCACCGTCTCGGCGGCGATGCGGTAGTAGGGCTGGCTGTCGCCGCGCAGCTGCTCCTCGGCGTGCGAGATGAAGGCGCCGACCGAGCCCAGCGTCACCACCACGGTGCCGCCGGGCAGCAGCTTGCGGCACAGCGCGTGCAGGCTGTTGCCGTCCAGCGCGGCGACGTCGTCGGCCTCCACCCGCTCGCCGACGTGGCGCGCCAGCAGCGCGGCGAACTCGGTCTCGTTGGGGGTGAGCACGTCGGCCAGCTTGAGCAGGCCGATGCTGGTGGGCGCGTTGGCCGGGGCGGGGTTGAGCACGGTGGTCACGCCGGCCTGGCGGGCGAGCGTGAGGCCGGCCTCGACGGTGGCCGCCGGTGACTCCAGCTGCGCCAGCAGCACCCGCGCCGAGCCGATGCGCGCGCGCTCGGCCTCGACAAAGGCCGGGCTGAGGGTGGCGTTGGCCCCGGCGCCGATGACGATGGTGTTGCGGCCATGGGCATCGACGTAGATGCCGCCGGTGCCGGTGGGTTCGCTGCTGGCCTCGGCCACCAGGGTCAGGCCGTCCTGCGCGGCCAGCTCCAGCGCCATCGCGCCGCCGGCGTCCTCGCCCAGCGCGCACAGGAACGTGCTGGCCGCGCCGGCGCGCACCGCGGCGATGGCCTGGTTGAAGCCCTTGCCGCCGGGGCCGGTGGCGTAGCGTCCGGCAATGGTCGCGCCCGGTGCCGGCAGCGCCTCGCAACGCCACACATGATCGACATTGAACGAACCGAGGACGACGACAGAACTCATAGGCTTCTACTTCTCTTGGTGTTGCACGGGGCGGCCGGCCCGGCTCACCCGAAATGGGTGAGCACGCCGGCGATGGTGGCGGTCATGAAGGTGGCGATCGAGCCGCCCAGCACCGCGCGCAGGCCGAACCTGGCCAGGTCGTGGCGGCGCTCGGGGGCCAGTCCGCCGATGCCGCCGATCTGGATGGCGATGGAACTGAAATTGGCGAAGCCGCACAGCGCGTAGGTGGCGATCAGCCGGCCTTCCTCGCTCAGCGCCATGCCCGGCACCTGGCCGTTGACGATCTGCGCCAGCTCGCTGTAGGCGACGAACTCGTTGATCACCACCTTCTGGCCGATCAGCGCGCCCACGGTGGTCGCATCGGCCCACGGCGTGCCGATCACCCAGGCCACCGGCGCCAGCACGTAGCCGAAGATGGTGGACAGGTCGGTCGGACGGCCGATCGCCGCGGCGATCCCGGTGACGTCGCCCAGCCAGGTCAGCGGCGCGTTGAGCAGCGCGATCAGGGCGATGAAGGCCAGCAGCATCGCGCCGATGTTCAGCGCCAGCCGCAGGCCGTCGCCGGCGCCGGCGGCGGCCGCGTCGATGACGTTGCTGGTGGTCTTCTCCACTTCCATCTTGACCGTGCCGCGGGTCAGCGGGGTGCCGGTCTCGGGCACCAGCAGCTTGGCCACCACCAGCGTCGCCGGCGCGGCCATGATGCTTGCCGCCAGCAGGTGCTTGGCGTAGAACGCCTGCTGCACCGGGTCGCCGCCGCCGAGCATGCCCACGTAGGCGGCCAGCACGCCGCCGGCGATGTGCGCCATGCCGCCGATCATCATCGTCAGCAGCTCGGACTGGGTCATCTTGGGAATGTACGGGCGCACCGTCAGCGGCGCCTCGGTCTGGCCGATGAACACGCTGGCGCACACGCTGGTGGTCTCGGCGCCGGACACCCGCATCACCTTGGTGATCGCCCAGGCCATCGCCCGCACCACCGCCTGCATCACGTTGAGGTGGTACAGCACGCCCATCAGCGCCGAGAAGAAGATGATGGTCGGCAGCACCTGGAAGGCGAAGATGAAGCCGAACCGGGAGGTATCCATCAGGCTGCCGAAGATGAAGCCCGAGCCCTCGTTGACGAAGCTCAGGATCTTGACGAAGCCCCGGCCGAGCCAGTCGAACACGTCGCGGCCGCCCGGCACCAGCAGCACCAGCGCGGCGAAGGCGATCTGCAGCGTGATGCCGGTGCCGACCAGGCGCCAGTCCACCGCGCGCCGGTTGTTGGAGAACAGCCAGGTAATTGCGACCAGCACCGCCAGCCCGAACAGGCCGAAGCCGACTCTCCCCAAACCCTCGACCATCGGGAATTCTCTGCAGACAAAGAAAGGAAGCCTAGAGCAGGGGGCAACGCCGGGCAACAAGGATCGCGCGGCACGCGGCGTTTCCCTGCGCATTCAAGGCATTGCGCGGCGCCGGCGGGTGCCGGCGGGCTGGCTACAATGCCGCTTTCCGGTGGGCCTGCCGCGTCCGCCAGCCACGGAGCGACCATGCACTACCGACGACTCGGATCCACCGGCCTGCAGCTTTCCGCCCTGTCGTTCGGGGCCTGGGTCACCTTCGGCGACCAGATCGACCGCGACGAGGCGCGCAACCTGGTGGCGGCAGCCTGGGACCACGGCGTCAACTTCTTCGACAACGCCGAGGTCTACGCCCACGGCCGCGCCGAGCAGGTGATGGGCGACGTCATCGCCGACCTGCGCCTGCCGCGCGACGGCTACTGCGTGTCCAGCAAGGTGTTCTTCGGCGCCGCCGAATCACCGCGGCCGACCCAGCGCGGGCTCTCGCGCAAGCACGTCACCGATGCCTGCCATGCCGCGCTGAAGCGGCTGCGGGTGGATTACCTGGACCTGTACTACTGCCACCGGCCGGACCCGGACACCCCGGTCGCCGAGACCGTGCAGGCGATGGACACGCTGGTGCGCCAGGGCAAGGTGCTGTACTGGGGCACCTCCGAGTGGTCGGCCGCGCAGATCGGCCAGGCGCTGGCGATCGCCCGCGACGGCGGCCTGTACGGCCCGTCGATGGAGCAGCCGCAATACAACCTGCTGCATCGCGAGCGGGTCGAGCACGAGTACGCGCCGCTGTACGCGCAGGCCGGGCTGGGCACCACGACCTGGTCGCCGCTGGCCTCGGGCCTGCTCACCGGCAAGTACAACGACGGCATCGGCGCCGGCACCCGGCTGGCGCAGGCCGACCATGCCTGGCTGCGCGATGAGGTGATCGGTGCCGCGGGGGATCGCCGCATCGAGCGCGCGCGCCGCTTCACCGCGCTGGCCGCCGAGCTGGGCGAGGCGCCGGCGCCGCTGGCGATCGCCTGGTGCCTGCGCAACCGGCACGTGTCCAGCGTGATCCTGGGCGCCAGCCGGGTCGCCCAGCTGCTGCAGAACCTGGGCGCGCTGGAGGTGCTGGCACGCCACGACGAGGAGACCTGGCACCGCATCGAGCAGGCGGTGGCCTGACATCGGAGGCGGGTGGGGACACCGCCCGATAGGCGCCGGCTTTCGCATCGCGCGGACTCATGCGGATATCGCATGACGAAAGATGAGAATCGCTGTTGATTATAAACTGAGAATCATTATCATCTGTCGCCATCGAGTCCGCATGGAGACCAGACGATGTCCGCACAGCCCGTCCTGCTTCGCCCCGAAATCCTGAGCCTGCGCAACCGCCCGGTGGCCCGTGCGGTCCCGGCCGAGGAAGTGCTCGACAGCGAGGCCCTGCTCAAGGGCCGCCGCGAAGTGCTGATCCAGCACGGCGACCGCGTCTACCGCCTGCGCCATACCAGCAACGACAAGCTGATCCTGACCAAGTAGCCGTCCGCCGCGCGCGTATCCGCGCGCTTGCGCGCCCGCCGGGCGCGCCTGGTCACGCCCCTCTCTCCCCCTCGACATCCCCCGGTCGTGGCTGATGCCGCGCCCGGTGTCGGGGGTTTTTGTTCCCCTTGATGACCTAAACCGTGCACATGATCCTTCGTCCCACCCTTCTCGCCGCCGCGTTGTGGCTGGCCCTGCCGCAGGCCCGTGCGGCATCCGATGCCGAGGCCGACGCCGCATCCACCCGCAGCTTCGACCGTGTCCAGGTCACCGCCACCCGCAACGAACGGGCCATCGTCGACGTGCCCGCGACCGTCGACGTGATCGACCGCGAACAGATGGACACGCAGATCGCCCGCGACATCAAGGACCTGGTGCGCTACGAGCCAGGCGTGTCGGTCACCTCCAGCGCCGGCCGCTTCGGCCTGGGCGGGTTCCGCATCCGCGGCCTGGACGGCAATCGCGTGCAGATCATGACCGACGGCATCCCGGTGCCCAAGGCCTTCGCCATCGGTTCGTACTCCAACGCCAACCGCGACTTCGTCGATGTGGACACGCTCAAGCGCGTGGAGATCGTGCGCGGCCCGGCCAGCTCGCTGTACGGTTCCGATGCGCTGGGCGGCGTGGTGGCCTTCGTCACCAAGGACCCGGCCGATTACCTGAAGGACGGCAAGGCCAGCTACTTCGGGCTGAAGTTCGGCTATGCGGGCGAGTCCAAGGGCCTGTTCGCCGGCATCACCGGCGCGTTCGGCGGCGAGCGCTGGAGCGGACTGGTCAACCTCAACCACCACCAGGGCCAGGAAACCGGCAACAAGGGCGGGAACCGCAGCGCGGACAACACCCGCACCGCCGCCAATCCGCAGGACTACAACGGCCGCAGCCTGCTGACCAAGCTGGTGTACGCGCCCAGCCAGACCCAGCGTTTCAAGCTCACCGTCGAGGGCAACGACGACTACACCAACACCGACGTGCTCAGCCTGGTCGGCAACGTCACCTCCGGGGTGACCACGCGCGCCATGCAGGGCCGCGACCACCAGACCCGCGCGCGCGTGGCACTCTCGCACGAGCTCGATGCGCTGGACCGCGGCTTCGCCGACAGCCTGTCCTGGCAGCTGTACCGGCAGGACAGCGAGACCACCCAGCGCACCTGGGAGACCCGCAGCAACAGCACCGCGCGCCACCGCGAGTTCAACTACGACCAGCGCGTCCACGGCCTGCAGCTGGTGCTGCGCAAGGCGCTGCAGAGCGGCAGCGTCGAGCACGCGCTGACCTACGGCTTCGACGGCGCCTGGACCGACATCCACCAGAAGCGCGACGGCTACCAGACCAACCTGCTCACCGGCGCGACCACCAACACGATGCTGCCGGACGTGTTCCCGGTGCGCGACTTCCCGGTCAGCAAGACCACCGAGCTGGGCCTGTACGCGCAGGACGAGATGACCCTGGCCGATGGCCGCGTGAGCCTGGTCCCCGGCGTGCGTGTGGACCACTACGAACTGCGCCCGCACGTGGACGGGATCTTCGCCGAGGACAACCCGGGCGTGGCCGTGGCCGACCTCAGCAAGACCAGCGTCTCGCCCAAGCTGGGCCTGGTCTGGCGTTTCGCCGACCAGTGGTCGCTGTTCGCCGGCTATGCGCACGGCTTCCGCTCGCCGCCGTTCAACGACGTCAACCTCGGCTTCACCAACCTGCTGTTCGGCTACACCGCCATCCCCAACCCCGACCTCAAGCCCGAGACCAGCGACGGCATCGAGCTGGGCGTGCGCTACCTGGGACCGGCGGTCTATGCCAGCCTCAGCGGCTACTACAACGACTACAAGGACTTCATCGAGTCCAGCCGCTACGTGGGCATCAACGACCAGGGGCTGATGGTGTTCCAGTCGCAGAACGTGTCCGACGCGCGGATCCACGGCGCCGAGTTCAAGGCCGGCGTGGACTTCGGTGCGCTCGACCCGGCGCTGGCCGGCGTGTGGCTGCGCGGGTCGGCGGCGTGGTCGCGAGGGCAGAACAAGACCGAGGACGTGCCGCTGGACTCGATCGACCCGCTGCGCGGCATGCTCGGCCTGGGCTACGACCGCGAGGCCTGGGGCGTGGAGCTGGCCGGTACCTTCGCCCGGCGCAAGGACCGGGTGAGCGATGCCGGCTACTTCCGTCCCGGCGGCTACGGCGTGGTCGACCTGCTGGCACACTGGGACTTCGCTCCCGGCGCCAGGATCAATGCCGGCGTGTACAACCTCGGCGACCGCAAGTACTTCGACTGGGCCGGCGTTCCCACCGGCCTGCTCGCCACCAGCGCGGTGATCGACCGCTACAGCAGCCCCGGGCGCACCGCCTCGGTCAGCGTGTCGGTCAGCTGGTGACCGTGACGGCCAGCACCGGCCGGCCCCCGGTGCCGCCGCCGTCGCGGCGGCGCCTTTCCCCTTCCGCAGAAAAGACTCCGACCCTCATGAAAGCGACCTTGAAATTCCAGGCAGCCATCGTCTCGGCCACGCTGGCGCTGGCCGGCACCGCGCAGGCGCAGCAGCCCGATCCGCCGACCGCGGACCCCCAGCGCGACCGCCAGGCCATCCTCGCCATGCAGGGCGAGTACGACGTCGATTTCGCCTTCGACGAGACCGTGCTGCTCAAGCCCGGCTACGAACGCGCCCCGGCCATGCGCAGCGGCGGCAACGAGGTGGTGGTCGTGGTCGAGGACACGCCGCGCAGGATCGTGCTGCAGCACCTGCTGGTCGACCCCAGGAGCGGCCATGTCACCAAGCACTGGCGCCAGGACTGGACCTACGAGGCGCCGCGTCGTTTCGAGTTCACCGCCGAGCAGACCTGGCGGGTGCGCGACATTCCCGCCGCGCAGACCACCGGTGCGTGGACCCAGTGCGTGTTCGAGGTCAGCGATGCGCCGCGCTATTGCGGTACCGGCCGCTGGGACTACGCCGATGGTCACCCGAGCTGGACCAGCGACCTGAGCTGGCGGCCGCTGCCGCGCCGCGAGTACACCCGCCGCAGCGACTACAACGCGCTGGCGGTGATCAACCGCCACACCCTCACTCCAGCCGGCTGGACCCACGAGCAGTTCAACACCAAGGTGCTGCGCAAGCCCGACGGCAGCCACGAGAGCATCGCCCGCGAGTTCGGCTTCAACGACTACGTCAAGACCACCAGCGTCGACTTCAAGCCGGCCTACGACTACTGGAACGCCACCGCCGGCTACTGGGCCAGGGTGCGCGCGCGCTGGGCCGGCCATCTGGACCAGCCGCCGGGCGTGCACCTGAAGACCAAGCTCGACGGCATGGCGATGATCATCCCGCTGTTCACCCAGGCCGAGGACGTGCAGGCCGGCAAGCCGGTCGCGGACACGCAGATCGACGCGGTGTTCGCGCAGTGGGTGGAGCCGGCGCCGGCTGCGCCTTGACGCCCGAAGGCACGGATGCCGCCCGGGAATGCGGGCGGCATCCGGCCGGGCAGTCGATGAGGGCCGTGGCGGGATCGATGTCACGGCGACAAAGGCAGCGGCAGGGCATGCCTGCCGCCGCCTCTCAGCGCAGCATGCCCCAGCGCCGCACGGTCAGCCGTTCCAGCAGCTGGAACACCGCTCCTTCCACCAGCAGCCCGAGCAGGATCACCATCGCCAGGCCGGCGAACACGCGGTCGGTGTACAGCTCGTTGCGGTTCTGGAAGATGTACCAGCCCAGCCCGCCCTGGCCGGAGGTGGCGCCGAACACCAGTTCGGCGGCGATCAGCGTGCGCCAGGCGAACGCCCAGGCGATCTTCAGCCCGGACAGGATCGACGGCAGCGCCGCCGGCACCAGCACCGCGGCGACGTAGCGCGGCCCGCGCAGACCATAGTTGCGTCCGGCCATGCGCAGCGTCTCCGGCACCGCCGAGAAGCCGGCATGGGTGTTCAGCGCCAGCGGCCACAGCACCGAGTGCACCAGCACGAACACCAGGCTGCCCTTGCCCAGACCGAACCACAGCAGCGCCAGCGGCAGCAGCGCGATCGCCGGCAGCGGATTGAACATCGAGGTCAGGGTGTCGAGCAGGTCGCGGCCGATGCGGCTGGAGGCCGCGAGCGCGGCCAGCGCGAACGCCAGGACGACGCCCAGCAGGTAGGCCTGCGCCAGCACGCCCAGCGAGCTGCCGACGCGGCGCAGCAGTTCCCCGGAAGCGAGCCCGTCGTAGAAGGCGCGCGCGGTCTGCAGGAAGCCGGGCAGCAGCAGGTCGTTGTCGACCGCGCGCGCGGCGATCTCCCAGGCCAGCGCCAGCACCGCCAGGATCAGCGTCCTGCGCAGCCACGGCGGTGCGCTCCACGCGCGCCGCCGCGGTGCCGACAGCAGGGCCGGATCGACCGGCGACACCGGCCGCTCGTATTCGGCGCGGATCGGCGGCAGCGCGCTGCCGGGCGCACTCACGAGACCGCCTCGCGGCGCGCGTCGACTCCGTGCAGGCGGGTGACCTTGGCCGCGGCCGGAGGCGCGGCCGCTTCGGGATCGTCGAACAGCAGGCGGTGGATGCGCTGCGCGGTCTGCTGGAACGCCGCGCCGCCGGCGCTGTGCGGTCCGAAGGCGTGGGCATTGAGTTCGGCGCGCACCTGGCCCGGATGCGCGGACAGCAGCAGCACACGGTTGCCCACCAGCAGCGCCTCCTCGATCGAGTGGGTGACGAACAGCAGGGTGAAGCGCGACTGCTCCCACAGCTCCAGCAGCTGTTCCTGCATGCGCCGGCGGGTCAGCGCGTCGAGCGCGGCAAACGGCTCGTCCATCAGCAGCACCCGCGGCTGCGCCGCCAGCGCGCGGGCGATCGCCACGCGCTGCTTCATGCCGCCGGACAGCGTGTGCGGATAGGCATCGGCGAACGCGCGCAGGCCGACCCGGTCGAGATAGTGGTCGGCGCGCTCGACGGCCTCGGCACGGCCGATCCGGCGCGCCGCGCGCAGCCCGGACACGACGTTCTGCCGCACCGTCTTCCACGGCGCGAGCTGGTCGAATTCCTGGAACACCACCACCCGGTCCGGCCCGGGCGCGCGCACCGCGACGCCGTCCAGGCGGATCTGCCCCTCGCACGGCGCCACGAAGCCGGCCACCGCCTTGAGCAGGGTCGACTTGCCGCAGCCGGACGGTCCCAGCAGCACGAAGCGGTCGCCCTCGTGGACGTCGAAGCCGACCCGGTGGGTGGCCCGCACCGTGCGCCGGGCGCCGGTGTATTCCAGGCTGACGCCGTCCACCTGCAGCAGCGCCGGCATCGCTCAGCTCCCGCCCGCGGTCAGCGGGTCGTCGAAGAAGTAGTCGTCCACCGATCCGGGCGCCTGCTTGATCGCACCGATGCGATGCAGGAACGTGCCGAGCCCCAGCGTGTTCTGCGGGGCGACCTTGAACTGCACCTGCGGGTCCCGGAGGATCTTCACCACCAGCGCGCGGTCGATCGACGAGCCGTTGCTGCGCAGGAAGATGTCGGTCGCCTGCTCGGGATGCGCGGTGATGAACTGCGCCGCCTCGGCCAGCGCGGCGACGAAGGCGTGGTAGGTCCTGGGATTGTCGCGGCGGAACTTCTCGGTGGCGTACAGCACCGTGGCCGAGGACGGGCCGCCGGTGACGTCGTAGGAGTTCAGCACCACGTGGGCGTCGGGGTTGCGCGCCAGCTCCTGCTCCTGGAACGGCGGGGTGGCGAAATGCGCGCTGATCTCGGTGCCGCCGCGGATGATCGCCGCCGCCGCGTCCGGGTGCGGCAGCGCCACCTGCAGCGGATCGAGCTGGT
>JAFADB010000265.1 GCA_023425225.1 Pseudomonadota bacterium | reverse complement strand
CACATTTCCCCGCGCTCGTTCCCGGGCAGTGGCAGGCGACGCAGCGGCAGCCGCATGCGGCCGATGAGCGGCATCCATTCGCCTTCGAGTTCGTCGACTACCTGCGCCGGACCTAGACCGGGCCGAGGCCCTGCGCGCCAAGCCGGCAGCGGCTGGAGGCGTCGTCGTTCTCGTCATCCATGCTTTTCCATGTCCATGTCCATGGGCGAGGGACGCGGCTGTCGCGCCTGCGCTTGCCGGGCGATACCGATGGCCGGCGATCAGCGGCCGAAGCCTCGGCTCCGCAAGCTCTTCCGCGTCATGGAAGAGGGACGGCGCAGGGATGCCCATGTGCGCCTGTCGCCCGTGTTGTGGCACCTGCCGGCCACGCATCCGGCATCCCGCGACGCCGTTCGATGATCGCCGTGTGCGGCGTGCCGGGCCGGCTCAGCCGTTGGCCGGCTTGCGTTCCGCCCGCCGGCCGGAACGACGTCGCGCCGGCCGCGGCGGCTGCGGCGGACCCTGCACCTCGCGGCCGGGCACCTGCACCACGCGCAGCTCCTCGCTGTCCAGCTGCAGCGCGGTGAGCTTGCCGCCCCATACCGCGCCGGTGTCGATGCCGTGCACGCCCTGGGTGATGGTCAGTCCCAGCGCCGACCAGTGGCCGAACACGATCTTCAGGTCGCGCTCCACCCGGCCCGGCACCTCGTACCACGGGTAGAGCCCCTGCGCCTGCGTGCCCGGCGTGCCCTTGTCCTCCATGCCGATGCGCCCGCGCGGGGTGCAGTAGCGCATGCGGGTGAAGAAGTTGATGATCGCGCGCGAGCGGTCGTAGCCGGTCAGCGCCGGCGACCAGGCCGGCTTGTCGCCGTACATGTTGCCCATCAGCTTGCGGTAGCCGTTGCCGTGCAACTGCTGCTCGACTTCCCGCGCATGCTTCTCGGCCATCTGCGTGGTCCATTTCGGTGCCAGTCCGGCATGCACCATCATCCAGCCCAGTTCGCGGTCCACGTGTACCAGCGGGCGCAGCCGCAGCCAGGTCAGCAGCTCGTCGCGGTCCTCGGCCAGCACCACGCGCAGCAGGTCCGGGTTGACCTTGCGCTGTTCCTCTTCCGAGCGCGCGCCGATGGCCAGCAGCGACAGGTCGTGGTTGCCCAGCACCACCTCGCTGTACGCATCCAGCGAGTGCACCAGCCGCAGCGTTTCCAGCGACTGCCCGCCGCGGTTGACCAGGTCGCCGCAGAACCACAGCCGGTCGCGCGCCGGATCGAAGTTGATCTTCTCCAGCAGCCGCTGGGTGACGTCGTAGCAGCCCTGCAGGTCGCCGATCGCCCAAACGCTCATGGCCTGCGCTCCATCAGTGCAGCGTCCTGGGGATGGTCAGCATGAACGGCGCCACCGCGGCCGGGAACACGGTGCCGTCGTCGGCCTGCATGTCGTAGTAGCCGCCCATGCTGCCGTGCCCGGTTTCCAGCAGCACGCCGGAGGAATAGCGGAACGCCTCGCCCGGGCGCAGCCGCGGCTGCTCGCCGACCACGCCGTCGCCATCGACCGTCTCGATGCGGCCATTGCCATGGTCGATGCGCCAGTGCCGCGACACCAGCCGCGCGGCGACCTCGCCGCGGTTGCGGATGTCGATGGTGTAGGCGAAGGCGTAGCGGCCCTGCTCGGGTTCGGATTGTTCTTCCAGGAAGCGCGGGGAAACCTCCACGTCGATCCTGTAGCGGGGCTCGTCGTCCATCGCGACAGTTTAGGCCGCGCGCGCGGCCGCGCACAGATGCCCGCGCGCATTCGTTGGCCGCGGTATCGCCAGGGGCACGCCGCCGCTAGCCGGGCGCATTGGCCAGGCGCACGAATTGGGCCACTTCCAGCTGCTCGGCGCGCGCGTCCGGGCGCACGCCGGCGGCTTCGAACTGCTGCGCATCGCACACGCCCTGCAGGGCGTTGCGCAGCGTCTTGCGGCGCTGGCCGAAGGCGGCGCGCACCACATTGGCGAAGCGGCGCGGGTCGTCGATGCCGACCGTGGCCGGATCGCGCGGCACCAGCCGCACCACCGCCGAATCGACCTTCGGCGGCGGCCGGAACGCGCCCGGCGGCACCACGAACAGCGAGGTCACCTCGCACCAGGCCTGCAGCATCACGCTCAGGCGGCCGTAGACCTTGCTGCCGGGGGCAGCGGCCATGCGGTCCACCACCTCCTTCTGCAGCATGAAGTGCATGTCGGCGACCACGGCGGCATGGTCCAGCGCATGGAACAGGATCGGTGAGGAGATGTTGTAGGGCAGGTTGCCGACCAGGCGGATGCGGCGGCCGGCGGCCAGTTCGGTGAAGTCCACCGACAGCACGTCCCGGTGCACGATGGTAAGCCGGCCCAGCGGTTCGGCCGCGGCGGCCAGCGGACCGACCAGGTCGCGGTCGAACTCGATGACGGTCAGTTCCGGGTGCTGGCGCAGCAGCGGCAGGGTGATCGCGCCCTGGCCGGGGCCGATCTCCACCAGCGTGTCGCCGGGCCTGGGATCGACCGCCTGCACGATGCGGTCGATGTAGTGGCGATCGGCGAGGAAGTGCTGGCCGAGCGACTTCTTGGCCGGTGCGTTGAAGCCTGGGGAAGAGGGAGTCATCGCCGCATTCTACAGGCGGTGGCTGGACTGCTCCCTGGTGTCGCGCCGCGCCTGCAAGGTCGTGGGCGTGGTGCTATTGCGATCCTGCCGCGGCCAGCCGGGCGCACAGCGCGACGGCGGCGAACAGGCTCGACGGATCGGCGATGCCGCGCCCGGCCAGGTCCAGCGCGGTGCCGTGATCGACCGCCACGCGCGGGTAGGGCAGGCCCAGGGTGATGTTGACCGCCTGCTCGAAGCCGCTGTACTTGAGCACCGGCAGGCCCTGGTCGTGGTACATCGCCACCACCGCATCGAAACCGGCCAGCTTCTGCGGCAGGAACGCGGTATCGGCCGGCAGCGGGCCGATCAGCTGCATGCCCTCGCCACGCAGGCGCTCGAGCACCGGGATGATCGTGTCCAGCTCCTCGCGGCCGAGGTGGCCGTCCTCGCCGGCATGCGGATTCAGCCCCAGCACCGCCAGCCGCGGCCGTTCGATGGCGAAATCGCGGCGCATGGCGGCATCGACGATGTGCAGGCAACGCGCCAGCGATTCGGCGGTGACCGCGTCGGCCACCGCGCGCAGCGGCAGGTGGGTGGTGACCAGGGCGACGCGGACGATGGCGTTGGCCAGCATCATCACCACCTCGCAGCCGGCGTTGCGCGCCAGCAGTTCGGTGGTGCCGGTATAGGCGATGCCGCCCTCGTTGATCACCGCCTTGTGCACCGGGCCGGTCACCAGCCCGTGCAGCCGGCCCTGCCGGCAGGCATCGGCGGCCTGCTCCAGCGCGCCGGTCACGGCGGCCGCATTGGCGGGATCGGGCTGGCCGAAGGCGACCGGGGTGGCGTTGGCGACGACCTGCAGCGGCAGGTCGCCCGGGTGGCTTGCCGGCTGGTCCGCCGGCAGCAGCCGCAGCGGCAGGGACAGCGCGGCCGCCGCGGCCTGCAGGGTATCGGGGTCGCCGAAGGCGAGCAGCCTGCGCGAGGCGTCAGGCTGCTGGACGAGGCGGACGCACAGCTCCGGTCCGACCCCGGCCGGCTCGCCCGGCACCAGCGCGAGCGAGGGGATCACGGCTCAGTTCTGCGGCTGGGCATCCGCCGGGGCGGCCGGCGCGGCGGAGGCATCGCCGTCGGCGCGGTCGCCGGTGCGGAAGCTCACGTAGGCCTCGCCACGCAGCTCCTGCAGGAAACGGTTGTATTCCTCTTCCAGCTTGCGCCGGCCGATGGTCTCGCGGACCTGGGCGCGCTTGCTCTCGTCGGTGACGTCGGTCTGCCGCGTGCCCACGCGCTGCACGATGTGCCAGCCGGCATCGGTGCGGAACGGCTGCGACACCGCGCCATCGCCGATGCCTTCCACCTGGCGACCGAAATCCGGGCCGAACGCGTCGGCCGGGAACCAGCCCAGGTCGCCGCCCTGGCCACGGCTGTTGGTGTCCTCGGAGGACTCGCGCGCCACTTCCTGGAAATCGGCGCCGCCGGCGATGCGCGCGCGCAGGGTGTCGATCTTGGCCTTGGCCGCGGCATCGTCCTGCTGGTCGCTGACCCGGACCAGGATGTGGCGGGCGTGGTACTCGGTGACGGTACGCGTCTCGCCGGAGGTGCTGGCGTCGCGCACCTCGACCAGCTTGAGCAGCTGGAAACCGCTGGGGCCGCGCAGCGGGCCGACCACCTGGCCCGGCTGCATGCCGTTGATCAGCTGGGCGAACGCATTGGGGATCTCGTCCAGGCTGCGCCAGCCCAGGTCGCCGCCTTCCAGCGCGTTGGGGCTGTCGGAGTAGCGCACCGCGGCGGCGGAGAAGTCCAGCTCGCCCTTGTCCAGCAGGTTCTTGATGCCCTCGATCTTCTGCTGGCCGGTGGCGATCTGCTCGGCGGTGGCGCCTTCGGGCAGGCCGACCAGGATGTGTGCCAGGTGGTACTGGCTGCCTGCGGTGGACTGCTGCGCCAGCGCGGCATCGACCTCGCCCTCGCTGACCACGATGCGGCTCTGCGCGAAGCTCTGGCGCAGGCGCTGCACGGTGATCTCGTCGCGCACCGAGTTGCGGAAGTCGTCGAACGACATGCCGTCGCGGGCCAGCTGCTGGCGCAGGCCGTCCACGGTGGTGTTGTTCTGCTGGGCGATGCCGGCAATGGCGCGGTTGAGTTCCTCGTCGCCGACGCGGATGCCGCTGCCTTCGGCGCGCTCTACCTGCAGCTTGACCAGGATCAGGCGTTCGAGCACCTGGCGCTGGAGCACGTTGTCCGGCGGCAACTGGTTCTCGCGGCCGGCGTACTGCGCCTTGATGTTGTGGATGGCGCGGTCGAGCTCGCTCTGCAGCACCACATCCTCGTCCACCACGGCGGCGATACGGTCCAGCGGCTGGGTGGTCTGGGCGTGGGCCGGAACGGCGGCCACGCCGGTGAACGCCATCAGTGTGGCGAGGAAAACAGGGAGGATCTTGGTCATGGAATCAGGTTCGGATCGTAGTCGTCCGGATCGGTCGAGGTGTTGCTCGGGGGGACGAGATAGAGGTCGTCGCGGTTGTAGCCGAGAATAGCACGGCGCAAAGTGCGGTCCGTGTCCTGCCCGGCCGAGCCCAAGCCCTTGAGCACGAACTCGACCTGGAACGAATTGTTCAGGTCGCCTTCGCGGTTGCGCACGTAGCGGCGCACCAGCGCGCGCACCGCCAGGCAGCAGCTGTCCCACTGCACGCCGGCGATGGCCTCCAGCGGCTTGCGGTCCATGATCGAGTAATAGTAGCGGCCGACCACGCTCCAGCTGGGGTTGATCGGGTACAGGAACGACAGGTCGGCCTGCTCGAGCTGGTCGTTGCCGGTGGAGGGGTTGCGGCGGTAGCGGTAGGACAGGTTGACGATGCCGTCGTTGGACATCAGGTAGCGCGCGCGCACGCTGGCCAGGTCTTCCTTGCGGTAGCGCGGATTCCACTGGTAGCTGGTGCCCAGCGACCAGCGGTCGTTGATCATGTAGTTGACGTCGGCCACCCAGGCCGACTTGGCCTGGCCGGCGATGTTGTCGTTGCCGGTGTCGCTCTCGTTCAGGCTGACCCGGGAGTCCTCGAAATAGGTGATCTGGCCGATGCTGGCCGAGAGCTTCTCGCGGCCGTCGGCCTGCCGCAGCAGCCGGGTGGTCAGCGCCAGCGTCATCTGGTTGGCATCGTTCTGGCGGTCGGCGCCGGTGTAGCGGCTGTCTCGGAACAGCTGGCCCCAGCTGAAGGTGAAGGCGCGGGTATCGAACAGCGGCAGGTCGCTTTGGTCGCGGTACGGCGTGCGCAGGTAGAACAGCCGCGGCTCCAGTGTGTTCAGGTACGAGGTGCCGCCGATGCGGGTCTCGCGGTCGAAGAACAGGCCGGCATCGAGGCTGGCGATCGGCAGGCTGCGGGTCGGCGTGCGGTTGCCCCCCAGGGTGTCGGCCAGCTCCTTGTCCAGCTGGTAGGCGGTGTAGCGCCAGGCCAGGGTGGGGGTCAGGAACCAGGACGCGCCGGCCAGCGGCATCGACACGTAGGGCTTGAGGTCCAGGCGCGAACCGCCGGCCATCTCGTACCCGGCGCCGGGAATGCGTTCGTAGTCGTCGGTGACCGGGTTGTACTGCTTGGGATGCACGTCCTCGTGGGTGAAGCGGACCGCCTCGGCGTACACGCCGGCCTCGAACCAGCGGCCGAACGGCTGGTCCCAGGTGAAGTAGGCGCGCGGCTGCCGGCTGTAGGGCAGCGAGCTTTCGTTGAGCGTGTAGTCGGTGAGCTGCCAGTGGTCGGCCATCAGCCCGGCGGTCCAGTAGCGCCCGGTGCCGTAGATGCCCACGGTGCTCTGCAGGTTGGAGGCGGTCACCCCGAGCAGCCGGCTGGCGAAATCCTCCACGTAGCGCTCGTCGCTGACCCAGGCCAGGTTGGCGCGGGCCTGCCAGTTCGCGTCCAGGTTGTGGTAGCCGTTGAACTGCACACGCCCGCGGTCCCTGTCGCGCAGCTTGTCGCTGGGCATGTAGTTGGTGTCCAGCTGGCCGCGGCCGCCGGAATACAGGTAGCGGAACTCGTTGCCGAGCATGAAGCCGCGCTTGCTCATGTAGCGCGGGTACAGGGTGTCGTCGTAGTTCGGCGCCAGGTTGAGGTAGATCGGCTGGGTGTAGTCGAAGCCGTTGCGCCCGGAGATGCTCAGCTGCGGATACAGCAGGCCGGTGACGCGGCGGTCGTCGATCGGGAACTTGAACCAGGGCGCGTACAGCACCGGCACCTTGCCGATGCGGATCACCGCGTTGCGCGCGGTGCCGAAGCCCTCGTCGTTGTCGACGTCGATCTCGTTGGCGTGCAGCTTCCAGATCTGCTGCGACGGGTCGCAGGTGGTGTAGGTGGAGGTGTGCATCTGCCCGATCGCGCCCTGCAGGTCGATCGAGTCGGCGCCGCCGTTGCCGCGGCGGTCGATCAGCTGGTAGCGGATATTGGTGATCTTGTGGGTGTCGGTTTCCTGGTTGCCCTCGGCGCGGTCGGCGAGGATGCGGATCGAGGAATCCTGGTAGCGCACGTTGCCCTGCGCCACGTAGTTGCCCGAGTCGGTGTCGAAGCTGAGGTCGTCGGTGCCCAGGAACTGGTCGCCGCGCTTGAGCGCGACGTTGCCCTGGTACTGCGGCACCACGGTGGTGCCGGAGAGCTGGTCGCCCTCGATGTCGGTGGGCAGCTGGTTGCGCTCGGCGGCGGCCTTGGGGTCGGCGGCGGGAGCGTCGTCGAAGCCGGGAAGCGTGTCGCCTGCCGGGCACAGGCCCCAGTTCAGGGGCTTGTCGGCGGCCAGGGCCGGCAGACACAGGGCGATGCCGAGCGGCAACGGCAGCAGGCGGAGGACTCTTCGCACGCGGATAGGGAGGCTGAGCGGAAAACGGCCGCTAGCTTGCCCCATCGCCTGCATGGGGGCAATGAAGATCCGCCGCCGGGTGGGGCCGGGGTTCAGCGCAGTGCGTCGACGTGGGCGACGCTGCACTCGCGCAGCGCCTGCAGGTCGTAGCCGCCCTCCAGCATCGACACCACCCGCCCGCCGGCATGGCGCTCGGCGATCAGCCGCAGCTCGGCGGTGATCCAGCCGAAGTCCTCGGTGTCGAGCATCAGGTCGGCCTGCGGGTCGCGCATGTGCGCGTCGAAGCCGGCCGAGATCATCAGCAGTTGCGGCTTGAAGGCGTCCACCAGCGGCAGCATCTGGTCGGCCCAGGTGTTGCGGAAGCGGAAGCCGCCGCTGCCCGGCGGCAGCAGGACGTTGTGGATGTTGCCGATGCCGCGCTCGTGCACGCCGCCGGAATAGGGGTACAGGCCGGACTCGTGGCTGCTGAAGTACTGCACCCGCGGCTCGCGCTCGAAGATGGCCTGGGTGCCGTTGCCGTGGTGGACGTCGAAGTCGACGATCGCCACCCGCTCCAGCCCGTACTTGTCGCAGGCATAGGCGGCGGCCACGGCGATGTTGTTGAACAGGCAGAAGCCCATCGACGCCTGGCCGGTGGCGTGGTGCCCCGGCGGGCGCACCGCGCAGAAGGTGGTGGTGTCCTGGCCCAGCATCACCGCATCGACCGCGGCCACGCCGGCACCGGCCGCGCGCAGGGCGGCGGTGGCCGAGCCGGGCGACATCACCGTGTCCACGTCGACCATGCGGTGGCCCTCGAAGTGGGCTTCGAGCACCGCGTCGATCTGTTCGCGCTCGTGCACCCGCGCCAGCTCGCCGAGCATGGCCAGCGGCGCCTCGCGCCACTGCAGGTCGTCGAAGGCGGCGTGCAGGGCCTCGGTCACCACGCGCAGGCGCTCGGGCGATTCGGGGTGGTCGGGGCCGGGGTCGTGCCCGAGGCAGTCGGGGTGGCTGAAGACGAGCATCGGGTGACTGTAGCGTGTCGGCCGATCCGGCGCTGTCAGCGGAAAGTCGAAGGTACGACGGTCAGCGCGGCGGCCGCACGGCACGGCGTTCGTGCCGCCACAGCACCTCGCCGTGGCCGTCGGCGCGTGCCAGCACCCGCGCCAGCACGAACAGCAGGTCCGACAGCCGGTTGAGGTAGCCGATGGCCTCGGCGCGTACCGGCTCCGTGCGCGACAGCGCCACGGTCTCGCGCTCGGCCCGGCGCACGATGGTGCGGGCCAGGTGGCAGCGTGCCGCCGCCTCGCCACCGCCGGGCAGGATGAAGTCCTGCAGCGGCGGCAACGCGGCGTTGTAGTGGTCGAGCTGGCGCTCCAGCGCGTCGATGTCGGCCTGGGCGATGGCGGCGTGGCCGGGGATGCACAGCTCCCCGCCCAGGTCGAACAGCTGGTGCTGCAGGGTGGTCAGCAGTTCGCGCACGTCCTGCGGCAGCGGCGCGGCCAGCAGCAGGCCGATGGCCGAATTGGCCTCGTCCACGGTGCCGAAGGCGGCCACCCGCGACGCGTCCTTGCCGGTGCGGCTGCCGTCGCCCAGGCCGGTGCTGCCGTCATCGCCGGTACGGGTATAGATCCGGGACAGGCGGTTGCCCATGCGGTGCTGCCCGCGGCGTCCGGATCAGACCGTCTGCGCGCGCAGTGCCGGCAGGCGCCGGCGCAGCAGCGCGAAGCCGCCGAACAGCAGCGCCGAATAGAACAACGTGCCCAGCACGGTCCACTGGAAGAACGGCAGCGCCGCCACGTAGCACGGCAGCAGCCCGGCGTTGCAGGCCGGGTAGCCGGGCACGGCGAAGGCGGTCAGCCAGGTGGCGAAATTGCTGACCACGAAGAACAGCACCGAACCGGCCAGCGAGTAGCCCAGCACGCGGGCGCCGTTGACGCGCCCGCGCAGGCCGAAGCCCAGCAGCGTGGACAGCACGATGCAGGCGTAGACCGCCACCAGGCTGGGCAGGTAGGCCGCGCTGGTGAGGTAATCCAGGTAGCTGGCGCCATTGACCAGGCTCAGTGCCAGGTCGGAGACCAGCATGCCGACCAGCGGCACCAGCAGTGCCCAGCGGCGCGCGGCGAAATGGGCGCCGCCGAACAGGGCGATGGCCTCCACCGGCGAGAAATTCGGCGGGTGCGGCAGCAGCCGGGTCAGCGCGGCCAGCACGATCAGTCCGGCGAGCACCAGCGGGCCGGGGGAGATGGACGGAGAAGCAGAGGCGGTGGCGGGCCGGTTCATCGAAGGCGGCAGCGGTATCGGGTGGGGCTGCAAGCATACCCCAGCGCATACCCGCCGCCGGCACAGGTGGCCCGGTATCATGCCCCGATGACCGAACAACACGACGTACTGATCGTCGGCGGCGGCCTGGTCGGCGCCAGCCTGGCGATCGCGCTGGGCCGGATCGGCGTGGACGTGGCGCTGGTGGAAGCCAGCGCCGCCGATGCGCTGCCGCCGGTGTTCGACCAGCGCAACCTCAGCTTCGCCGCCGCCACCGTCAATGCGCTCACTGCGCTGGGGGTGATGGCGCATCTGCGCACGCCGCCGGGGCCGATCCGGCGCATCCACGTCAGCCGTGCCGGCGATTTCGGCCGGGTGCTGCTCGATGCCGCCGACTATGGCCGCGACTGGTTCGGCCAGGTGGTGGTGGCGCGCGACTTCGGCGAAGCACTGGAGGCGCGGCTGGCCGAACTGCCGGGGATCACCCGCTACCGGCCGGCGCGCTTCGTCGGCCTGGAAGCGGCGGCGGAGGGCGCGCGTCGGGTGCGCATCGCCGATACGCAGGGCGAGCGGGTGCTGGCCGCGCGCCTGCTGGTGGGCGCCGACGGCACCCGCAGCGCGGTGCGCGAGGCGCTGGGCATCGGCAGCCAGGAGCACGATTTCGGCCAGACCCTGTTCGTGGCCCGCGTGCGCGGCGAGCGCGCGCCCGACGGCACCGCCTGGGAGCGCTTCGGCGACCATGGCCCGAC
>JAFADB010000236.1 GCA_023425225.1 Pseudomonadota bacterium | reverse complement strand
GGCGCTTGAGCAGGGCCAGGCGGTTGCCGCGCACGGCCGCGTCGTCGGCGTTGACCAGCACCTGCTCGAAGAACGCGTCCACCTGCGGCCGCAGCCGCGCCAGGTAGGCCAGCGCCTCGACGTAGTCGCGCCGCTCCAGCGCGGCACCGGTCTCGGTGATCGCCGCTTCCACCGACTCGGCCAGCTCGGCCTCGGCCGGCTCGTGCAGCAGCGCCGGGTCGATCTCCTCGGCAATGGCGCCGTCGGCCTTGCGCAGGATGTTGCGGATGCGCTTGCTCGCCGCCGCCAGCGCCGCCGCCTCGGGCAGCTGGGCGAAGGTGGCGATCGCATCCAGGCGGCGGTCGAAGTCGTACAGCGAGGCCGGCCTCAGCTCGGCGACCGCGTTGAAGTGGGTGGCCGGCACGCCCTTGTCGGCGTAGTAGCCGCGCAGGCGATCAAGGATGAAGTCGTACGCATCCCGTCGAACGGCTTGCGATAGAGAGGCGCCGCCGGCGACTGCGTTGCCGACCTTCACTCCGGCATCCCGCGCCTTCCCGGCCACTTCGGTCTTCTTGCCCACGTCAGCACGCGCCAAGGCCAGCAGGACTTGATCGAAGGCGACATTGAGCAGTTGCTGCAGATCCAGATCGAACCCGCTCTCGATCACCGTCCGCGCCAGCCCCAGCGCATTGCGCCGCAGCGCGAACGGGTCCTTGTTGCCGGTCGGCTTCAGGCCCGCGGCAAAGCCACCGGCCAGCGTGTCCAGGCGCTCGGCGATCGCCAGCACCTTGCCGGTTGCCGAGGCGGCGATGTCGTCGCCGGCGAAGCGCGGGCGGTAGGCCTCGTCGATCGCCAGCGCGACCTCGGCCGGCTCGCCGGCGGCGGCCGCGTAGTGGCGTCCGGCGATGCCCTGCAGTTCGGGGAACTCGTTGACCATGCGCGACTGCAGGTCGTTCTTGCTCAGCTGCGCGGCGCGCGCGGCCAGCGCCGGGTCCACGCCGACCTGCGGCGCGATCGCCGCGGCCAGCGCCTGCACCCGCTGCACCTTGTCGGCCACGCTGCCCAGCTTTGCCTGGTAGGTCACGCTGGCCAGGCCCTCGCCCATCGACACCAGGCCCTGCTTGAGGTCCTCGTCGAAGAAGAAGCGCGCATCGGCAAAGCGCGGGCGGATCACCCGCTCGTAGCCGCGGCGCACCTGCTCCGGGTCCTTCGACTCGATGTTGGCGATGCCGACGAAGTGCTCGGTGATGCGCGCGCCGTCGTCGAGCACCGGGAAGAACTTCTGGTTGATCTCCATCGTCTCGATCAGCGCTTCCTGCGGCACCGCCAGGAAGTCGCGGTCGAAGCTGCACAGCACCGCGGCCGGCCACTCGACCAGGTCCACCACCTGGCCGAGGTTGTCCTCGCTGATGCGGGCATTGCCGCCGGCCTGGCGGGCGGCGGCCTCGACCTCGGCGACGATGCGCGCGCGGCGCACCGCCGGATCGACCAGCACGTAGGCCGCCTCCAGCGCGGCGACGTAGTCGGTCGGCGCGGCCAGCGGCACCGGCGCGTCGTGCATGAAGCGGTGGCCGCGGCTGTCGCGGCCGGCGCTCACGCCCAGCAGCTGCGCCGGTACCACCTCGCTGCCGAACAGCAGCACCAGCCAGTGCACCGGGCGGGCGAAGGCGTAGTCGTGGTCGCCCCAGCGCATCGGCTTGGGGATCGGCATCGCGGCGATGGCCTCGGCCACGATCTGCGGCAGCAGCTCGGCGGTGCGCACGCCCGGGGTGACCGAGCGGTGCACGAAGCGCTCGCCCTTGGCGTCGGTGACGCGCTCCAGCGCGGTCCACTCGACCCCGGCCTTGGCGGCGAAGCCGGCCAGCGCGCGCGTCGGCTGGCCGTCGGCGTCCAGGGCGATGTTGAGGTACGGCCCCAGCACCTCGCCGGCCTGTTCGGGCTGTTCGGCGGCCACGCCCGGCAGCAGCACGGCCAGCCGGCGCGGGGTGGACAGCGGTTTGGCGTCGCCGCGCTCGACGGCGATGCCGCGCTTCTCCAGCCCGGCGAGGATGCCGTCGAAGAACGCCTGCGCCAGCCCCGGCAGCGCCTTGACCGGCAGCTCCTCGGTGCCCAGTTCGACCAACAGCGGCTTCATTTCACTCATTGCAGTAAACCTTAGGTTTTCCTTCTCCCGCGGGCGGGACAAGGCCCCATTTTCGGGGAAAGGTGGCGCAAGGCGCCGGATGAGGATGCTCTTGCCCGGGACTGCGGACGGTGCGGCGAGCGCCCCCATCCGCCCTTCGGGCACCTTCCCCCGCTCGCGGGGGAAGGAAAAACAGAATCCCCCCGCCAGCGGCGGAAGGGATCAGGTCACGTCTTCTTCAAGCCCGGGAAACCCAGTTTCTCGCGCTGCGCGTAGTAGGCGCGGGCCACCGCCTGCGCCAGCGCGCGCACGCGCAGGATGTAGCGCTGGCGCTCGGTCACCGAGATCGCGCGGCGCGCGTCGAGCAGGTTGAAGCTGTGGCTGGCCTTGCACACCTGCTCGTAGGCCGGCAGCGGCAGCCCGGCCTCGACCAGCACGTTGGCCTCGCGCTCGCAGGCATCGAAACGGTGGAACAGCTCGGCCACGTCGGCGTACTCGAAGTTATAGGCGCTCTGCTCGACCTCGTTCTGGTGGTAGACGTCGCCATAGCTCACCGGCGTGCCGTCCGGGCCGAAGGTCCACACCAGGTCGTAGACGTTGTCGCACTCCTGCAGGTACATGCACAGCCGCTCCAGGCCGTAGGTCACCTCGCCGAGCACCGGCTTGCACTCCAGTCCGCCGGCCTGCTGGAAGTAGGTGAACTGGGTCACCTCCATGCCGTTGAGCCAGACCTCCCAGCCCAGGCCCCAGGCGCCAAGCGTGGGCGACTCCCAGTTGTCCTCGACGAAACGCAGGTCATGCACCAGCGGGTCGATGCCCAGCGCCTTGAGCGAGCCCAGGTACAGCTCCTGCAGGTTGTCCGGGTTGGGCTTCATCGCCACCTGGTACTGGTAGTAGCGCTGCAGGCGGTTGGGGTTGTCGCCGTAGCGGCCGTCGGTGGGACGGCGCGAGGGCTGCACGTAGGCGGCGGCCCACGGCTCCGGGCCGAGCGCGCGCAGGAAGGTGGCCGGGTGGAAGGTGCCGGCACCGACCTCCAGGTCCAGCGGCTGGATCAGCACGCAGCCCTGCTGCGCCCAGTACTGGTTGAGGGTCTGGATCAGGTCCTGGAAGGTCAGGCCCTTGAAGTCGGGGGGAACAGGCCGGGAGGCGGACATGCAGCGTAAGCCGGATAAAAAAGGGGTGCGCTAGTATAGCGACCGCTCAGCGGGGACTTCCGCGCACGGATACTCGACGATGGAACAGCGGCACGCAGCCGGCCCCCTGGCGGCCTCTCCGGCACCGGTAAGCCTGCCCCCGGGAAGGCTGGCGTTCGAGCGCGTGGCCGCCGCGCTGGTGGCCGATGGCCTGGTGGCGCCGGCCGATCGCGCGCGCATGCAGTTCTCGGCCAGCGGCGCGCGCACCGCCAGCGAGGTGCATCCGCTGGTGCTGCTGGCCAACCTCAAGCTCACCGCGGCGCAGCCGCCGGCCGGCGAACTGGGGCTGGAACGGCTGACCGAATGGCTGGCCACCCGCACCGGCCACCGCTACCTGCGCATCGATCCCACCCGGGTGGACGTGGCCGCGGCCACCGCGGTGGTCTCGCACGCCTATGCGCGCCGCCACCGCATCCTGCCGCTGGCGGTGGATGGCGAGCGCGTGCTGGTGGCCACCAGCGAGCCGCTGGCGCTGGACTGGCGCGCCGACCTGCAGCACCTGGCGCGCCGCCGCATCGAAGTGGCGATGGTCAACCCGCTGGACCTGCACCGCTACACGATGGAGTTCTTCGGCGTCAGCCGCTCGGTGCGCGGGGCGCGCGACGGCCGCACCGAGCAGAGCAGCGGCCTGCCCAGCTTCGAGCAGCTGGTGGAGCTGGGCCGCGCCGGCGACGTCAACGCCGACGACCACCACATCGTCCACATCGTCGACTGGCTGCTGCAGTACGCCTACGAGCAGCGCGCCAGCGACATCCACCTGGAGCCGCGCCGCGACATGGGGCGCATGCGCTTCCGCATCGACGGCGTGCTGCACAAGGTGTTCGAGGTGCCGCCGGCGGTGATGACCGCGGTGGTCAGCCGCATCAAGGTGCTCGGGCGCATGGACCTGGCCGAGCGCCGCCGCCCGCAGGACGGCCGCATCAAGACCCGCTCGCCCGGCGGGCGCGAGGTGGAGATGCGCCTGTCGACCATGCCCACCGCCTTCGGCGAGAAGTGCGTGATGCGCATCTTCGACCCGGACGCGGCGTTCAAGAGCATCGACCAGCTCGGCTTCAGCCCGGAGGAGGTGGCCGGCTGGAACGCGCTGGTGGAGCGGCCCAACGGCATCGTGCTGGTCACCGGCCCGACCGGCTCGGGCAAGACCACCACGCTGTACTCCACGCTCAAGCGCCTGGCCACGCCGGACGTGAACGTGTGCACGGTCGAGGACCCGATCGAGATGATCGCGACCGAGTTCAACCAGATGCAGGTGCAGAACAACATCGACCTGGATTTCGCCAGCGGCGTGCGCACCCTGCTGCGGCAGGACCCGGACATCATCATGATCGGCGAGATCCGCGACCTGGAGACCGCGCACATGGCGGTGCAGGCCTCGCTGACCGGCCACCTGGTGCTGTCCACCCTGCACACCAACGACGCACCCTCGGCGATCACCCGCCTGCTCGACCTGGGCGTGCCGCACTACCTGGTGGCCAGCACCCTGTCCGGCGTGCTCGCCCAGCGCCTGGTGCGCACGCTGTGCCCGCACTGCAAGCGCGAACATGCCCTTACCGAGGCCGACTGGGCGGTGCTGCGTGATGGCGATGAGGCATTACCGGATAACCCCACGACATATGCGCCGGTGGGCTGCCTGGAGTGCCGCCGCACCGGCTACCTGGGCCGCATAGGCCTGTACGAGCTGCTTCCGATCACTCCCCGGCTGCGCAGCCTGATCCGCGCCGACATGGACCTGGCCGCGTTCTCGCGCGCCGCCCGCGCCGACGGCCTGCGCACGCTGCGCCGCACCGGCCTTGAAAAGGTGGCCGCCGGTCTGACTACAATCGCCGAAGTCCTGTCGGTGCTCCCCCCTTCGGAATGAACCCCGCGCCGTTCCTGATCCTCGAAACCGGCCAGCCGCTGCCGGCGGTCAAGCGCTATGGGCGCTTCCCGCACTGGATCCGGGTCGCCGCCGGGCTGGAGCCGGGCGAGGCGATCTCGGTGAACGTGGAAGCCGGCGAGGCGCTGCCCGAGCGCGGCCGCTTCGCCGGGGTCATCGTCAGCGGCTCGGCCGCCTTCGTCACCGACCATGCCGACTGGAGCGAGCGCTCGGCCGACTGGCTGCGCGAGGCGGCCCATGGCGGCACCCCGCTGCTGGGCATCTGCTACGGTCACCAGTTGCTGGCGCACGCGCTCGGCGGCCAGGTGGACTACAACCCGGCCGGGCGCGAGTCCGGCACGATCGAGCTGGAACTGGAACCGCCGGCGTTCGAGGACCCGCTGTTCTCCGGCCTGCCGCAGCGCTTCCCGGCCCACGCCACCCACATGCAGACGGTGCTGCGCGCACCCGACGGCGCCACCGTGCTGGCGCATTCGCTGCAGGACCAGTGCCACGCCTTCCGCTGGGGCGACTCGGCCTGGGGCGTGCAGTTCCACCCCGAGTTCGCCACCCACCACATCCGCGGCTACGTCCACGCCCGCGCCGACTGCCTGCAGCGCAGCGGCCGCTGCGCGCGCACCATCGCCCGCGAGGTCACCGCCGCGCCGCTGGCGCGCAAGCTGCTCAAGCGCTTCGTGCGCCATGCCCGGGGAATGCAGCCGGCGGCCGGGAATGCCGACGCTGCGCACGGAAAACGGCGATAATCCCGGTCGCGCCGGGTCTCCCGGCGCGTCGTTTCTCCGAACATCACCCTCTTGCTGGAACTGGAATGAGCGAAATTCGCAAGGTCCCGGCCTCGGCCGGCGCCGAATGGTTGTTGACCGGCTTCGCGCTGCTGCGCCGCGCGCCGCTGGCGCTGGGCGGGCTGGGCGTGATCTGGGGCGTGTCGGTGTCGCTGGTGCTGTCGCTGTCGCTGCTGCTGCCGGCGCTGGGCACCGTGGTGCAGCTGCTGCTGATCCTGGCCGGGCCGCTGTTCATGGGCGGGCTGCTGTGGGCGATCCGCGAGGTCGACCAGGGCCGTGCCGCGCGTCCGGCGCACCTGCTGCGCGGCGTGCAGGACGGACGCGCGCCGCACCTGCTGGTCACGCTGCTGCCGCAGCTGGT
>JAFADB010000219.1 GCA_023425225.1 Pseudomonadota bacterium | reverse complement strand
TTGGTCTCGACCAGATCCGCGCCTGCCTCCAGGTAGGCGGTATGGATGTCGGCGACGATCTGCGGCCGGGTCAGCAGCAGCAGATCGTTGTTGCCCTTCAGATCATGGCCTTCGGGCACGCCGTGGTCACAGCCAGGGCCATGCGCATGGTCGTAGCCACCGGCGAAGCGCTCGCCACGGTAATCGTCTTCCTGCAGGCCATGGCGCTGGATCATCGTGCCCATCGCGCCGTCGATGATCAGGATGCGCGCGGACAGCGCGTCCAGCAGCTTCGCGGCGCGTTCGGGATGCAGCCAGGGCAGGGTATCGGTCGGCATGGCTCAGGACTTGTTGGCGATCAGCGAGATCACCTCGAAATGCGGCGGGCGCTTCTCGCGGGTGACGGTTTCCAGGCTGGAGACCTGCAGGCCGGCTTTCTCCACGAACCGGCGCAGCTCCTTGTCGGTGAAGCCCAGGTTGACGTGGCCGTAGGCGTCGACCGCGGCGCGGTGCTCGTGCCGCGCCAGACTGCACAGCAGCAGGCGGCCGCCCGGGCGCAGCACACGCGCGGCCTCGGCCACCGCCTGGGCCGGCTTGCTCGCGTAGGTCAGCGCATGCATCAGCACCACCAGGTCGAAGCTGGCATCGGCGAACGGCAGGGCGTGCATGTCGCCCTCGCGCACTTCCACATTCGCCAGCCGGCGCAAGCGCTCGCTGGCAGCGGCGACCACGCGCGCGCTGGTGTCGATGCAGACGTAGCGGTGCGAGTGCGGCGCGACCAGTTCGGCCAGCACGCCGTCGCCGGAGGCGATGTCGAGCACGTCGCCGGTCTCCAGCAGCGGCAGCGCGGTGCGCGCCAGCGCCTCCCAGGTGCGTCCGGGCGAGTAGTGGCGCTCCATGTCGCCGGCCACCGAGTCGGCCCAGTTCTGGTCGGCGGCGCGGTTGGCCAGCACCGCGGGGACGCGCTCGGCGTCCTGGCGCAGCAGCGGATCGTCGCTGCCGGTACTCAGCGCGTGCCACAGCGCGCGCTGCGCGGCGTCCAGCGCGGCGTCGTCGAAACGGTAGTAGGCCGACACGCCGGCGCGGCGATCGCGCACCAGCCCGGCCTCCTTGAGCCGGGCCAGGTGGGTGGACACGCGCGGCTGCGCCAGCCGGGTGATCGCCGACAGCTCGGCCACGGTCAGTTCCTCCTGCTCCAGCAGCGCCAGCAGGCGCACGCGGGTGGCGTCGGCGAACACCTTGAGCCGGGTCGACCAGTCTTCCAGGTCCATAAATATCTCTGTATCGCGATAGCGAGATATTTTGCGGGCGGGCTTGACCGGGGTCAACCTGCATACGCCGGCGAATGGTTAGAATGACGACCGGTTCATTGCCCGGGAGGGCCTCACGTGGATTTCAGCTTCAGCGAAGAGCAGTTGATGATTCAGGACGTGGCGCGGCGCATCGCCCAGGAGAAGATCGCCCCCAGCGCCGAGCACTTCGACCGCAGCGGCGAGTTCCCGCTGGAGAACATCCGCCTGCTCGGCGAGAACGGCCTGATGGGCATCGAGGTACCGGAAGAGTACGGCGGTGCCGGCATGGATCCGATCAGCTACGTGCTGGCGATGATCGAGGTGGCCGCCGGCGATGCCGCGCACTCGACCATCATGTCGGTCAACAACTCGCTGTTCTGCACCGGCATCCTCAAGAACGGCAACGAGGCGCAGAAGCAGAAGTACGTGCGCGCCATCGCCGAGGGCAGCGAGATCGGCGCCTTCGCGCTGACCGAGCCGCAGTCCGGCTCCGACGCCTCGGCCATGCGCTGCCGCGCGGTCAAGCAGGCCGACGGCAGCTACGTGATCAATGGCAAGAAGAGCTGGATCACCTCCGGGCCGGTGGCCAGGTACATCGTGCTGTTCGCCATGACCGAGCCGGACAAGGGCTCGCGCGGCATCACCGCGTTCATGATCGACACCGGCAAACCCGGTTTCCACCGCGGCAAGACCGAGCCCAAGCTGGGCATCCGCGCCTCGGCCACCTGCGAGATCGAGTTCCAGGACTACGTGGCCCAGCCCGAGGACGTCATCGGCGTGGAAGGCGAGGGCTTCAAGACCGCGATGAGCGTGCTCGACGCCGGCCGCATCGGCATCGCCGCGCAGGCGGTGGGCATTGCCCGCGCCGCGTTCGAGGCCACGGTCGCGTACGTCAAGGAGCGCAAGGCTTTCGGCCAGCCGATCGGCAGCTTCCAGATGACCCAGGCCAAGATCGCCGACATGAAGGCCAGGCTCGATGCGGCGCTGCTGTTGACACTGCGCGCGGCGTGGACCAAGGGGCAGGGGAAGAAGTTCAGCAGCGAGGCCGCGGTGGCCAAGCTGACCGCCTCGGAGGCGGCGATGTGGATCACCCACCAGGCGGTGCAGATCCATGGCGGCATGGGCTATTCCAAGGAGATGCCGCTGGAGCGCTACTTCCGCGATGCCAAGATCACCGAGATCTACGAAGGCACCAGCGAGATCCTGCGCCTGGTGATCGCCCGCGGCGAGACGGGACTGCGCTGAAGTCGCTTGCGTCCAGCCCGCCGCTGCGGCGGTGGCGCTGGAACGCCAGACCCCCGACCATGCGTCTGGCGTTCCCCATCACATATGAAATTCCTCGGATCTCCTTCCCCCGCAAGCGGGAGAATGGAGCTTGCCTGTTGCTGCTTTTGTGATGGAAAGACAAGCCCACGATCGGGGCCTGTCGCATTGCATCCGCAGAGGCCGCCCGCTCCGCTCAGGCCTTGTCGAACGCCTGCGCGTAGCCGGTGTTGACGATGACCTTCTGCAGCGCGTCGCAGACCTTGATGTTGCCGGCGACGATCTGCTGGGTCTGCGGGCCGCGGTCGTCCATGCGGCCCGGCGCGGCGCCCTTGTAGTCGCAAACGCGGCCGCCGGCCTCGCGCACCAGCAGCACGCCGGCGGCGATGTCCCAGGCCTTCACCCCGGCCTCGAAGTAGGCGTCGGCGCGGCCGCAGGCCACGTAGGCCAGGTCGAGCGCGGCCGAACCGGTGCGGCGGATGTCCTCGGCCTGGGTCAGCAGCGCGTCCACGCACTTGAGCTGGGCGCTGGCCCGTGCCCGCTCGCGCGGGGCGAAGCCGGTGTTGATCACGGTGCCGGCCAGGTCCTTGCGGTCGGCCACGCGGATGCGACGGTCGTTGAGCACCGCGCCGGCGCCCTTGCTGGCGGTGAACAGCTCATTGCGCAAAGGATCGAAGATCACCGCGTCGGTCGGCTCGCCGTTCTCCATCAGCGCGATGGACACGCAGTAGTGCGGAAAGCCGCGCAGGTAGTTGCTGGTGCCGTCGAGCGGGTCGATCACCCACATGTAGCGGCCGCCGCCCTGGGCGCCACCTTCCTCGCCGAACACCCCGTAGCCGGGGTAGGCGCGCTTGAGTTCCTTGATGACGGTCTTTTCCGCGTCCGCGTCCACTTCGCTGGCATAGTCCATGCGGTCCTTCTGCACCACGTTCAGCGCGTCGAGCTTGTTGATGTTGCGAAGAAGCACGTTGCCGGCGAGGCGGGCGGCCTTGACCATGACGGTGACGGCGGGTTTCTGCATGGCAATGGCTCCCGTAAAGGCAGAAGTTGGAACTGGCGGTGGAAAAGAGCGGGCCGGCACGACAGCCGGCCGCACAGTTTACCATTTGCGGTCCGCCGCTTCCTTGCCGTATTGCCAATGCCGTCCATGTCCGCTTCCGATCGCATCCGTTTCGTCCTCGTCGGTACCCAGCACCCGGGCAACATCGGCGCGGCGGCGCGGGCGATGAAGACGATGGGCCTGTCGCGGCTGGTGCTCGTGGCACCGGAAAAGCCGCTGGACGAGGTCGCCTACCGGCGTTCGGCCGGGGCCGAGGACGTGCTCGGCGACGCGCCGGTGGTGGCCACGCTGGCCGAGGCGGTGGCCGATTGCCGGCTGGTGCTGGGCTGCACCGCGCGTGCGCGGCGCGTGGCGCTGGAGGAACTGCTGCCCGCCGATGCCGCTGCCCGCGCGGTGCAGCGCGCCGGCGAACCGGCCGAGGTGGCGGTAGTGTTCGGCCGCGAGCGCACGGGGCTGAGCAACGACGAACTGCAGCTGTGCCATGTGGCGGTGCACATCCCGTCCGATCCGGCCTTCAGTTCGCTCAACCTGGCCGCGGCGGTGCAGGTGCTGGCCTACGAACTGCGCCTGGCGCAGCTGGCCGGCGTGCAGCCGCCGGCGCCGGAGCCTGGATTCCGCGAGCAGGCCGCCAGCCACGCGCAGCTGGAAGGGCTGTTCGGCCAGCTCGGCGACACCCTGGACGCGATCGATTTCCACAAGGGCCGGGCACCGGAATCGGCCATGCGCAAGCTGCGCCGGCTGTTCCTCAAGGCCGAGCTCAGCGAGCAGGAGGTACGGCTGCTGCGCGGCATCCTCTCCGATGCCCAGCGCATGGCCCGCCTGGCCGGTTCCGGCAGCGTTTGAACACTGTTGCGCACGACGTCTTTGGGCTAGGCTTGGCGCTTCGCCTGGGGAGGTATGTTTTGTACAGCTTGCGTTGGCTTTGCGGCGCGTTCGCGCTGGTGCTGGCTGCCTGCGGCCTGGGCGCACAGGCCATCGCCGCGGAACCGGTCCACTCCCAGGTGCTGGTGCTCGGCCGCATCAGCGACGATCCCCGTTCCCACTACGAGCAGCTCAAGCCGCTGCTGGACTACGTCGTGCCGCGCATGGGCGATGTCGGCATCACCGAGGGACGCATCCTGATGGCGCGCAACGCACAGCAGATGGCCAGCTATCTCAAGCGTGGCCGGGTCGACTGGGTGACCGAGACGCCGGGCACGGCGATGGCGCTGGCGCAGCGTTCCGGCGCCGGCGTGCTGCTGCTCACCGAGCGCAACGGGCGGCGGCAATACCGCTCGGTGCTGTTCGTGCGCAAGGACAGCCCGGTGCAGTCGCTGGCGGACCTGCGCGGCCGCCGCGTGGCGCTGCAGTCGCCGTTGTCCACCAGCGCCTACCTGTTGCCGCTGATGGACATGCTCGATGCCGACCTGCGCCCGGGCATCCTGCTGTCGCCGCGCGACCAGCCTGCACCGGATTCGGTGGGTTACGCGCTGGCCGGATCGGCATCGGCGATCGCCGCCTACGTGCACAAGCGGCTGGTGGATTGCGGCGCCTTGAACGACATCGAATGGAACGACGAAAGGACGATGCCACCGGCGTTCCGCCGCGACATGCGTATCATCCATGAAGGCGCGCCGGTGCCGCGCGCGGTGGAGCTGGTACGCGCCGGACTGGACGAACGGGTGAAACAGCGGCTGCAGGAGGTACTGCTGCAGGCGGCCGACGACCCGCAGGCCGCGCCCGCGCTGAAGCAGTTCTTCGGGACGTCGGGCTTCTACCGCATGGATGCCGAGTCGCAACACCAGCTCGACCGCCTGCGCCGCGGCGTCGACCGCATCCGCCTGGAAGTGGAATGAGCAGGACCGTATTCGGCTTGCAGGCGCGCTTCCTGCTGGCGATGGGGCTGGCCTTCGTGCTGGTGTCCGCGATCCTGGCATTGCTGCTGGAACGCCAGGCCACCATGCAGCGCGAGGTGGGGGCGGTCAGCGGCAACGTGGTGCGCGGCCTGTTCGAGCGCAGCGTGCGCAGCCGCGGCGAGTCGCTGAGCGCGGAACTGGCCGACTCTCTGGCCAACCCGCTGTACTACTCGGACCTGGACACGATCGGCGTGCTGGCACGCAACACCGCGCGCCAGCAGGTGGTCAGCTACGTGAAGGTGTTCGACGCCGAGGGCCGCCTGGTCCACGACGGCAGCGAGGAGATCGCCGACTACGGCCAGCCCATGCGCGACCCGCTGGCGGCCAAGGCGGTGGCCGCCCGCGACATGGTGGTGCAGGAGTCGGCCGACGTGCTGGAGGTGGCGCGACCGATCATGATCGGCCGCGAGCGCCTGGGCGGGGTGCGGGTCGGCATGTCGATGGAGCGCGTACGCCAGCTCGAAACCGATGCCAACCTCAACCTGACCGCGCGGCTGCGGGAGATGGGCCGGCGCCACCTGGGCTGGCTGGTGCTGCTGCTGGCCGGGCTGGTGGTCACCGCCGCGGCGGTGGCCGTCTACATCGAGCGCACGCTGGTCAAGCCGATCCGCTGGCTGGCCGCCGCCGCGCGCCAGATCGAGGCCGGCCACTACGACATCGGCGCGCCGAAGGGGCGGCGCAACGACGAGATGGGCGAGCTGATCGAGGCCTTCGGCCGCATGAGCCAGGGTATCGCCCGCCACGATCGCGAGATCCGGCACATGGCCTACACCGACGCGCTGACCGGGTTGACCAACCGCCTGGCGTTCCGCGAGGCGCTCGACCACCGCCTGATCGGAACCTTGGGCACCAGCCGCCAGCTGGCGCTGCTGTTCGCCGACATCGACGATTTCAAGCGCATCAACGACACGCTCGGGCACGAGGCCGGCGACCAGGCGCTGGTGCAGTTCGCCGGACGCATCATCCGCGCGGTCGAGCAGATCGACGAGCAGGACCCGATGCTGGCGCGCTTCGGCGGCGACGAGTTCGTGATCCTGATCCAGGACGGGGACGTCGCCCAGGCCGCCACGCGGCTGGCGGATGTGCTGGTGGAAGAGATGGCGCGGCCGCTGGTGATCCAGGACCGCGAGGTCTTCCTGGGCATCTCGATCGGCATCACCCTCTACCCCGACGATGGCGCCGACGCCACCACGCTGCTCAAGAACGGCGACATCGCCATGTACCAGGCCAAGATGGCCGGCAAGAACTGCTACCGCTTCTACAGCCGAGCCATGGACCATGCGGTCGAGCGCCGCATGCACATGGAATACGAGCTGCGCAACGCATGGGCGCGCGGCGAGATCCACCTGGTCTACCAGCCGATCTTCCGCATCGCCGACCGCCGGATGGTCGGGGTGGAAACGCTGATGCGCTGGCAGCATCCGCAGCTGGGCGCGATCGCGCCGGCGGTGTTCATCGAGATCGCCGAGCAGACCGGCCTGATCGAGACGATCGGGCCGAAGGTGCTGGAAGCGGCCTGCCACGAGGCGATGGGCTGGCCGGTGCCGGCCGGCGGCGAGCCGCTGTTCGTGGCGGTGAACGTGTCGCCGCGGCAGCTGCGCACCAGCGACCTGGACCGGGTGGTGACCCGCGTCCTGGACGAATCCGGGCTGCCGGCTTCCCGGTTGCACCTGGAGCTGACCGAGACCGCGGTGCTGGGCGACGAACTGCAGGCCAGCAGCCTGATGGCCAAGCTGCACCGCACCGGCGTCACGGTGTGGCTGGACGACTTCGGTACCGGGTTCTCCGGGCTGAACCACCTGCGCCAGGTGCCGGTGGACGGGGTCAAGATCGACAAGAGCTTCGTGGCCGACATGCAGCGCGATCCGGACGACCTGGCCCTGACTGGGGCGGTGATCTCGATGGCGCATTCGCTCGGCATCACCGTGGTGGCCGAGGGCATCGAGCAGGAAGCGCAACTGCAGCTGCTGCGCGAGCGCGGCTGCGAACTGGGGCAGGGCTACCTGTTCAGCCACCCGCTCAGCAGCGAGGATCTGGTGCGGCGGCTGCGGTCGCAGGCGTAGCCATAGCCACAGCCGAGTGGCATCGGTATCAGCCCTTACGCACTTCTACAGCCTTGCGGTCGTCGCTCCCAGGCCCTGTCCATTGATCGAGAAGTCAGGAGCAGTCAGCAGTTCCCCAGCAGTCGACAGTTCCCTTCCTCCGCTTGCGGGGCCACGGCCCCTTTTGGGGGGAAGGGAGCGCGCAGCGCCGGATGGGGGCGCTTTTGCTCTGGCTTTCCCATGCTGCAGGCAACCCCATCCGCCCTTCGGGCACCGCCCTGAAAGACCCGGTTACGGAATGATCCCGTCGCTGGCTGCCATCGCAAAAATCGTCGGGTCCCTTACCCTCGAGGGGACGACGAATTCACTAAGTTCGATTTCGGGTATGAGACGCGCCACGCCGGCTGATCGGTCCAGCGTTCGCGCGGACGACGGGTCGGTCCGATACGAAACCGACAGTCGGCGCTGATCAGGCAGCCGCAGAACTCAGAGCGGCCGCTTGCCGCTGTCGCCGGCCACCTCGCGCACCAGTTTCGGCACCAGGTAGCCGGACAGCCGTGCGGCCAGTTCGCGGTGTAGTTCTCGGGCGCGTGCGTCCGATACCTCGAAATGCGCCACGCCGGCCACGCGGTCGAGCTGGTGCAGGTAGTACGGCAGCACCCCGGCGGCGAAGCTGCGCTCGCTCAGCGCGGCCAGCGTGTCGATGTCGTCATTGACCCCGCGCAGCAGCACCGCCTGGTTCAGCAGCGTCGCGCCGGTGCCGCGCAGGGCGGCCATCGCGGCATCGACCGAAGCATCGAATTCGTTGGCGTGGTTGGCGTGGATGACGAACGCCAGCGGCCACGGCAGCGAGCGCAGCCATTGCAGCAGTTCGGCGTCGATGCGCTCGGGCAGCACCACCGGCAGCCGGCTGTGGATGCGCAGGCGCCTGATGTGCGGGATGGCGCGCAGCGCGTCGGTCAGTTCGGCCAGCTTGGGCGTGGCCAGCGACAGCGGATCGCCGCCGGACAGCAGTACCTCGTCGATGTCCGGGTCGGCGGCGATGGCCTCCACCGCCTCGCGCCAGCCGTCGCGCGCGGCGGTCTCCTCGGCGTACGGGAAATGGCGGCGGAAGCAGTAGCGGCAATGCACCGCGCAACTGCCGGTGGCCACCAGCAGCGCGCGGCCGCGGTACTTCTGGATGACGCCGGTGGCCTTCCTGGCCGCGCCGTCGCCGACCGCGTCCAGGCCGAAGCCGGGCACGGCGCGCATTTCATCGTCCAGCGGCAGCACCTGGCGCAGCAGCGGATCGTGGCGGTCGCCGTGGCGCATGCGTGCGACGAATCCGCGCGGCACGCGCAGCGCGAACTGCGCCGCGGCGGCGTCGGAGACGCCGGCGGCCTGCGCGTCCAGCCCCAGCAGCGCCAGCAGTTCGCGCGGGTCGCGCACCGCCTCGCGCCACAGCCGTTGCCAGCGCGGCGCGGGCGCGGCGTCCAGCGGCAGGGCGGGGGCGGGCTGTCTGGGAGCGGGGGCTGCGGTTATCATGTGCGGTCTGAAAACAAGCGCCCGCCGGTCGCGGCGGGCTCCCCATTGTATCCGGCCGGCCGCTTCCCCGCGGCGGTTTTACCCTATCCGAGGAGTTGCAGCATGGCCACTTACGGCATGAACGACGTCAAGAACGGGATGAAGATCCTGATCAATGGCGACCCGGCGATCATCACCGAGACCGACTACGTCAAGCCGGGCAAGGGCCAGGCCTTCACCCGCGTGCGCTACCGCCTGATCAAGTCCGGTCGCGTGCAGGAAATCACCATGAAGAGCACCGACTCGGTCGAGGCCGCCGACGTGGTCGATACCGACATGCAGTACCTGTACAGCGACGGCGAGTACTGGCACTTCATGCAGCAGGAGACCTTCGAGCAGGTGCAGGCCGACAAGGCCGGCGTCGGCGATGCCGCCAAGTGGCTCAAGGGCGAGGAGGACTGCGTGGTGACGCTGTGGAACGGCACCCCGATCGCGGTGCAGGCGCCGAACTTCGTCGAGCTGAAGATCGTCGAGACCGACCCGGGCGTGCGCGGC
>JAFADB010000208.1 GCA_023425225.1 Pseudomonadota bacterium | reverse complement strand
TGGTGGCGCTGGCCGCGGCGGTGCTCAGCGCGCTGGTGGCGATCCAGATCAAGCAGCTCGCGCGCATGGACCCGCCCGATACGGTGGTGTTCTACACCTACCTGTTCTGGGTGCCGATGTCGCTGGTGCCGGCGCTGTTCCAGTGGACCTGGCCGGACGGCATCACCTGGCTGTGGCTGGTGGCCACCGGCGTCTTCGGTACCTTCGGCCAGCTGCTGTGGACGCGGGCGCTGCGGCTTGGCGAGATCTCGGCGCTGCAGCCGATCAGCTTCATGCAGCTGCCGATCGTGATCGTGCTCGGCTGGTGGCTGTTCGACGAGCAGCTGGACATGGCCACCGGCGTGGGTGCGGCGATCATCCTCGGCGCCAACGCCTATATCGCCCAGCGCGAGGCCATCCTCGCCCGCCGCGCCGCCACCGGCGCGCCGGCCACCGGTACCAAGCCCGGCGAATAGGTGCGGGACAGCGCGATCGGCCGCGGGCATTCCCCGCGGCCATCCGCGGCCGCCCCGCCTCCCCTTCGATCCGAACCGGTCAGCCGTGGTGCCGCCGCCAGGGGTGCCGGTGGCGAAAGATCACCATGTATACGCCGACCACCCACGCCAGGCCCGCGCACCAGCCGCCGAGGATGTCGGAGGGGTAATGCACCCCCAGGTACAGGCGCGACAGCCCGACCGCGGCCACGAACAGCAGCGCCGCGAACGAAACAGCCCAGCGCCAGCGCGTGTGCCATGCCAGCAGCACCAGCGTGGCAGCCAGCGTCATCGATCCCATGGCATGGCCGCTGGGAAAGCTGAAGGTGTGCTCCGGCGCGATCGAGTCCCACAGCGACGGGCGATCGCGCTGGAAGAACTGCTTGGCGCCCATGTTCAGCAACGCAGAGCCGCAGAACGCCAACGCGGCGAACACCGCCTCGCGCCAACGGCGCCAGGCCGCCAATGCCACCACCAGGGCGATGTCGGCCGGAATCACACCATGCGCGTAGCCGATCCGCGAGACCACCACGAAGAAGCCGTCCCAGCCGTCGGACGCCATGCCGCGCATGCGCCGCAGCAAGGGCTCGTCGAAGAACAGGTCCTCCAGTCCGTGGACTTCGTCGGCCAGTGCCGCGAACACCGCCAGCGGTGCCAGCACGCCGACGAACAGCAGCAGGAAACGCCAGGCGTTGCGCCCCATCCAGCGGCGCAGGCCTGCCGCTTCCGCAGGGGCGCCGTCATCCGGCGCTGGCGGCATATTTCTCTTCGACGTAGCTGTCGATCAGGGCGACGAAGTCCTGGGCGATGTGCTCGCCGCGCAGGGTCACCGTCTTCTGCCCGTCCACGAACACCGGCGCGGCCGGCGCCTCACCGGTACCCGGCAGCGAGATGCCGATGTTTGCGTGGCGCGACTCGCCCGGGCCGTTGACCACGCAGCCCATCACCGCCAGCGTCATGTTCTCCGCGCCCGGATGGGTGACGCGCCACACCGGCATCTGCTCGCGCACGTGGTTCTGCACCACCTTGGCCAGCTCCTGGAAGAACTCGGAGGTGGTGCGGCCGCAACCCGGGCAGGCGGTGACCATCGGGGTGAAGGCGCGCTGGCCGGTGGTCTGCAGCAGCTCCTGGGCAACTACCACTTCCTGCGTGCGCGGCTGACCCGGCTCGGGCGTCAGCGAGATGCGGATGGTGTCGCCTATGCCTTCCTGCAGCAGCACCGCCAGCGCCGCGCTCGACGCGACGATGCCCTTGCTGCCGATGCCGGCCTCGGTCAGCCCGAGGTGCAGGGCGAAGTCGCAGCGCGACGCCATGTCGCGGTACACCGCGATCAGTTCCTGCACGCCGGACACCTTGGCCGACAGGATGATGCGATCGCGCGGCAGGCCCAGCTCCACCGCGCGCTCGGCCGAGTCCACCGCCGAGCGGATCAGCGCCTCGCGCAGCACACGGCCGGCGTCCCACGGCGTCTCGCGCCGCGAGTTCTCGTCCATCAGCGTGGCCGCCAGCGACTGGTCCAGCGAGCCCCAGTTGGCGCCGATGCGCACCGGCTTGTCGTACTTGATGGCGAACTCGACCAGCTGCGCGAACTGGGTGTCGCGCTTCTTGCCGAAGCCGACGTTGCCGGGGTTGATCCGGTACTTGGCCAGCGCCTCGGCACAGGCGGGTTCGGCGGCCAGCAACTGGTGGCCGTTGTAGTGGAAGTCGCCGATCAGCGGCACCTCGATGCCCATCATCGCCAGCTTGTCGACGATGCGCGGAATCGCCGCAGCCGACTCGGCGTTGTTGACGGTCAGGCGCACCATCTCCGAGCCGGCGCGCCACAGCTCGGCGACCTGCCTGGCGCTGGCGGCGACGTCGGCGGTGTCGGTATTGGTCATCGACTGCACCACCACCGGGTGGCCGCCACCGACGGTGACGTTGCCGATGCGGACGGCCTGGGTGATGCGGCGCGGCCAGGCGGTCGCGTCGCTGGGAGGAGTCGGGCGGGTAACGGCGTCGTGCATGGCCGCCATTTTAGCGTGTCGGCGGGGTTTGCCCGCGCCTGCGACACACGCTGGCGGGATCGGTCGAGGTGCGGCAGTCTGTCGCAGGGCGTGAACGCCCGCAAACACATACGATGAAGCTGAATGAAAGGCATAGACAGCTCCTTCCTGCGTACCCTGTGCAGCCTGCGCTGGCTGGCCACCGCCGGCCAGGCGGCGACGATCCTGGTGGCCACCTGGCCCATCGGGCTGGCGTTGCCGCAATTGCCGCTGTGGTCCGGTGTCGCAGTCCTGGCGCTGTTCAACCTGTACGTGCAGGTGCGTACCCGCCACTGGCAGGGCGACGTGCCGCCGGCGACCGCCTTCGGCCACATCCTGGTCGATGTCACCGCGCTGACCTGGATGGTGGGCTGGAGCGGCGGCATCGCCAATCCGTTCGGATCGTTGTTCGTGATCCTGATCGCCCTGGCCGCGCTGGCGCTGCCGGCGCGCTGGACGCTGGCGGTGGCGGCCGCATGCGTGCTGGGCTACTCGGTCAGCGCGCTGTTCGGCATCCCCCTGCCCCACGGCCCCTACAATCCGATGGCCCTGCACATGTGGGGCATGGCGGCGAACTTCCTGATCACCACGCTGGTGGTGCTGGTGTTCTCCACCCGCCTGTCCAAGGCCCTGAGCGTGCGCGAACGCGAGCTGTCGACGCTGCGCGACCGCTTCACCCGCAACGAGGGCATCGTCGCACTGGCCACCCATGCCGCCTCGGTCGCCCACGAACTCAACACGCCGCTGGCGACGATGACGCTGCTGGTGGATGACATCGCCGAACAGCCCGAATCGGCACCGTTCCGCGAGGACATGGAAACCATGCACGAGCTGCTGGCGCAGTGCCGGGAAAAGGTCCTGGCCCTGGCCGCCCCGGCCGACGACGGCAACACGCTGGCGGCCGTGTCGCTGGCCCACGTGCTGGAACAGTGGCGGCTGGTGCGGCCCATGGCGGAGCTGCACTGCAATGCCGACGCACCGCTGCAGTTGACGGTGGAGCCCTCGGTGGGCCACCTGCTGCAGGTCCTGCTGAACAATGCGGTCGATGCCGGGCAGAAGCTCGGGCAGAACCGCATCGACCTCACCCTGGACATCGAGGACGGCCGCCTGCTGGGCGAGGTGCGCGACTACGGCCCGGGCTTCGACACCTCGCAGGCGCTGCTGCCCGGCACGCTGTTCGACAGCGGCAAGCCCGACGGCATGGGCGTCGGACTCGCGCTGTCGCATGCCACCGTGGAGCGGCTCGGCGGCGAACTGTGGATGCGCCCGGCCTCCGGCAAGGGGGCGCGGGTGGGCTTTCGATTGCCGCTACCGGAATGGGAGAAACGATGATGACGAACCAGATGCGACGCGGCCTGCTGGTGGACGACGATCCCCTCTACCTGCGCACGCTGCAGCGGAGCCTGGCGCGCAAGGGCCTGGACACGGTGATCGCCGCCGACGGCGCCACCGCGCTGGAGCTGGCCCGTGCCGAGATCCCCGATTTCGCGCTGATCGACCTCAAGCTCGGCAACGGCTCGGGCATGTCGCTGATCCGCCCCCTGCGCGAACTGCGCCAGGACATGCGCATCCTGCTGGTGACCGGCTATGCCAGCATCGCCACTGCGGTGGAGGCGATCAAGCTGGGCGCGGACGACTACCTGCCCAAGCCGGCGACCCTGCAGGCGATCCTGCGCGCGCTGGGCGAGAACTACGACGAGGGCGGACAGGCCGAGCATGACGAGGACGAATCGGTCCCCGGCGTGATGACCCCGCTCAATCGGCTGCAGTGGGAACACATCCAGCAGGCATTGCACGAGACCGAGGGCAACATCTCGGCGGCGGCGCGGCTGCTCGGCATGCACCGGCGCTCGCTGCAGCGCAAGCTGGCCAAGCGTCCAAGCCCGGAGCGCGACCCGACCCGCTGAGCAGCACAGGCGTTCCTATGGCCGGTGTTCCGGCCAGGATGCTTCCATGGACGGCCATGGATCCGCCTTTCCCGCGCTGGCGCGCCGCCGGTGTTGGGCATACCAAACGTCACTCCCGCGCAAGCGGGAGCCCATGGATGTTGCCGTGATCAGCCCGAACCTTCCTGGGCGGCTGCGGGGAAGCCCTCGGTTCGCCCGCGGCGCTAGCGTTGCCGCAGCTGCTCCAGCGCCGCGCGCGTGACCGGATCGTCGACGCGGGCGGCGGGATCCTGCAGCGCGGGCAGCAACTGGCCGGCCAACTGCTTCCCCAGCTCGACGCCGAACTGGTCGAAGGCGTTGATGCCCCAGATCACCGATTGCACGTAGACGCTGTGCTCGTACAGCGCGATCAAGGCGCCGAGCGCTTCCGGCGTCAACGCATCGAGCAGGATCAGCGTGCTCGGCCGCGAGCCGGGATAGCGGCGATGCGGGTCCTCGCTGTCCTGGCCGTTGGCCAGCGCCTCGGTCTGCGCCAGCAGGTTGGCCAGCAGCGCCTGGTGGTTCTCCAGGTAGGGATCGTCGTTGTGGATGGTGCCGATGAAGTCGGCCGGGACCAC
>JAFADB010000186.1 GCA_023425225.1 Pseudomonadota bacterium | reverse complement strand
TGATCCTGCCGCTGACCACCCCGGCCATGCAGGCCGACTTCTCGGCGGTGGGCGGCCTGCTGATGCTGGCCACCGGCCTGCGCATCTGCGGCATCAAGGTGTTCCCGGTGGCCAACATGCTGCCCGCGCTGCTGTTCGCCATGCCGGTGTCGGCCCTGTGGGTCCGCATCTTCGGCTGAACGCCCGTCCTCCCGACCGATCCGCACGAGCTCCGACATGAAGCCGCTACCCGACCCGATCCGCGCCCTGCTCGACGAACACCACGTGCTGTCGCTGGCGGTGTGCTTCGGCGACGTGCCGTGGGCGGCCAACGCCTTCTACACCTTCGACGCCGCCGAGAACCGGCTGCTGCTGCTGGGCAGCCGCGACACCCGCCATGGCGAGATGCTGCTGGCCAACCGCTACGCCGCCGGCACCATCGCCGGCCAGCAACGGGTGATCTCCGAGGTGCGCGGGCTGCAGTTCTACGGCCCGGCGCGGATCCTGGAGGACGACGGCGAACGGCGGGCGGCGCTGGGCCTGTACCTCCGGCGCTTTCCCGAGGCGCGCGGCATGGTCGCGCCGGCCTGGGAGATCCAGCTGCTGCAACTGAAGCTCACCGACAACCGCCTGGGCTTCGGCACCAAGATCCTGTGGGACAGGCACGGCGAATAGCACGCCCCGTCCTCCCCTTTCCAACGACACGACGACACACGCAACAACGAGGAAACAGACGATGAGCATCAAGATCCCCGCCCGCAAGGCACCGTATTCGCTGCTGGCACTGGCGCTGCTCGCCACGCCGGCGTTCTCGCAGACGCTGGCCGGCCCGGCGCTGCCGCGCGGCGCGCAGGAGGTCATCAAGGTGACCAGCTACGCCGACGACGGCAGCGAGGGCACCCTGCGCTGGGCGCTGGAGAAGAACAACGCCAATCCCGGCCACTACCGCATCGAGCTGTCGGCGATCGGCGACGGCCCCTACATCATCAAGCCCGCCCGCGAGCTGCCGCCGATCAAGGGCCCGGTGGTGATCGAGAACGTGGACTACGCGCGCAACGGCACCTACGTGGCCATCGACGGCTCGGCCTACGTGGTCGGCGACGGCGCGCGCGCCTGCCCCGGCGCGGTACCCGGCCAGTGGGGCACCAACGTGCGCTCCACCACCAACCCGGGGCTGATCCTGCGCGACACCGAGGCGGTGGAGATCCGAGGCCTGGAGGTCAGCAACTTCTGCATCGGCATCCTGATCAACCGCGCCAGCGGCAACCTGATCACCGACAACCGCATCGTGCGCAACAAGGGCGCCACCGGCGTGATGCTGACCGGCGACGACGGCAACGGCAATTCCACCGCCACCACCACGGTGCACAACAAGATCCTGCGCAACACCTTCATCAGCAACGGCGATGCGATGGAACTGACCCGCGGCGCCGCGTTCAACCTGATCGCCGACAACTTCATCACCAGCAGCGACGCCGACAACGACGAGCCTTCGCAGGGCCTGGAGATCCTGTGGGGCAACGACAACACCATCGTGCGCAACCACTGGGAGAACCTGTCCGACGGCGTGCAGCTGAACTGGGGCAACCGCAACTACATCGCCGCCAACACCTTCACCGGGCTGTCCTCGGCGGTGACCCTGAGCGGCACCGGCAACATCGTCGACGGCAACACCATGTACGGCAACCGCGTGGCGGTGTCGGTGCGCCCGCAGGCCGCTCCCGGCCCGGATGCGGCACCCGGCAGGAACCGCGTCGCCGGCCCGGCGATCAACACCATCACCGGCAACGCGATGTACGACAACGGCAAGGACATCAAGCGCTGCTACGCCGGCGGCTCGTGCGTGGAAGAGCTCAAGGGCGCGATCGTGTTCAACGTGCCGGGCCTGGAGCATGCCAAGTTCGTCGGCGACCGCGGCGGCGGCGTGGAGAGCGATCCGGCCAAGCTGGAGAAGGTCTGCGCGCTGGACGGCAACGTCGCCGACTGCGAGCCGGCACCGAACTACGGCCAGGCCGCCCCGACCCTGCTGGCCGCCAGGCGCGGCGCCAAGGGCGTGGAAGTGCAGGGCCGCTTCGACGGCCAGCCCAACACGCTGTACCGGGTGGAGCTGTTCGCCAACAGCAAGCCGGGCATGACCGAGGCCGAGCGCTACCTGGGCTTCGTCAAGGTGCCGGTGGATGCGCAGGGCAAGGCCAGCTTCAGCTACCTGGTCGAGGCCGCCGACGCGGCCGGTGCGGCGAACTTCACCGCCACGGTCACCACCGTCGATGGCGCCACCTCGCCGCTGAGCCAGCCGCTGGCGCTGCGCAAGTAAGCCCCCCGGGCGGTGCGGGCGCGACGAGGCGCCCGCACCACCCACGCAGCGCCGCCCCCTCCGGCGTTGCGTCCCTCTTCCCCGGCCGGCGCTGCCGCAACGGCCCTTCCGCCGACATTGCCCCTGCAATGTCCCGGCGACCGTGCGACGCGCCTGCACGATGCAGGCGGATACCGGCAGTGCCACCGGCAATACGACAACGACGACGAAGATCAACCTAGAACGAGGCGGTACCATGAACACGATCAGATACAGACATCCCCGCCATGCAGCGCTGCCGCTGCTGGTGGCCTGCGCCCTGGCGACGTCCGCATGGGGCGCCATGGCCGAGGACGCCGACGCGTCCGGCGCGGGTGCCGCGCCGGCGTCGGCGGCCGCATCGGCGGCGCCGGACCTGTACACCGGCAAGACCATGACCGGCGACTGGAACGGCAAGCGCAGCGAGTGGGCGGCCAACGGCGTGGCCTTCCGCGGCGGCTTCATCACCGAGGCGGCGGGCGTGGTGGACGGCGGCATCAACCACAGCGCGCGCAATGCCTTCCAGACCCAGGTCGGCGTGGACCTGGACATGGGCAAGCTCACCCGCTTCTGGGGCGATGGCCGCTTCCACCTGACCATCAACGACCGGCGCGGCCGCGGCGCCTCGCAGGAACTGGCCGGCAACGACTACATGCCGATCCAGGAGATCTACAGCGACCAGTTCACCCGCCTGACCGAACTGAGCTACGACCAGAACTTCCTCGACAAGAAGCTCAACTGGAAGGCCGGCTTCTACGTGATGGGCAATGATTTCGGCATCAACCAGATCATGACCAACTTCGTCAACGCCGCGCTGTGCGCGCACCCGATCTCGCTGTCCACCAGTGCCGGCTGGACCAACTGGCCGCGGCCGCGCTGGGCCACCCACGTCACCGTGCATCCCACGCCGGAGACGACGCTGCGCACCGGCATGGTGCTGGTCAACACCCAGTACAACCTGGAGGCCAACCGCTGGAGCCTGCACGAGCACGGCACCACCGGCCACCTGTACCCGATCGAGTTCGAATGGGCGCCGGGCACCGCCAACAAGGGCAACTTCCCCGGCCACTACAAGATCGGCTACTACTACGACACCTCGGACGCGAGGATGGTCGGCAACCGCAACGCGCTGATCGCCGATCATCGCGAGGGCGGCTACATCATGACCGACCAGAAGATCACCAACAACGCGGTCAACGGCGGCCTGAGCCTGTTCGCGCAGTACACCGCGCAGTCGCAGCAGACCGCGGTGATGCACCGCTGGTTCTCCGGCGGCTTCGTGTACCAGGGGATCTTCCACGGCCGCCCACAGGACCGCGTGGCGGTGGGCTACGTGCGCGCCTCGATCAACCAGCACCTGCTGCAGCAGCAACTGCAGCTGCAGGCGATGGGCCTGATCAGCGACCCGGACTGGGAGCTCAACCAGGCCGAGGAACTGTGGGAGGTGGCCTATACCTTCCAGGTCAAGCCGTGGCTGTCGCTGCGTCCGGACGTGCAGTACATCACCAACCCCGGCACGTTCCGCTACAAGAACACCGACAACGTGCTGGCGCTCGGCCTGCAGGCCAAGATCACCTTCTGACCGCCGCAGCGCCCACCGGCGGCAGCCGGTTCGCTGCCGCCGCTCCAATTGCCTAGACTCAAGGTCATTGCCATGAACAACCGCATCCTGATGCTCGCCATCTCCGCTTTCCTCGCCGGCCCGATGCTGGCCGCCGGCACCACCGACGCACTGGCCGCCGCGCCCACCAGCGCCGGCGCCGCCACGGTGAACGTGCGCCACGCCCAGCCATTCACCATCCGCAACACCGTCATCGGCCAGGGCGCGCCCAAGACCATCGTCCCGACCACCGGCGCCAACGCCCAGCAGGTGCTGGAGCAGGCGCGCGTGATCGGCGCCAACCCCGATGCCGACCTGATCGAGTTCCGCATCGACTACCTGGACTTCGCCACCGACCCGGCGCAAGTCGCCGCGCTGGGCAAGCAGGTGGCCCAGGCCGCGCAGGGCAAGCCGATGATCCTCACCTTCCGCACCAAGGCCGAGGGCGGCGCCAAGCCCATCAGCGACGCCGACTACGGCACGCTGTACCTGGCGCTGATCAAGGCCGACTTCATCGACCTGCTGGACGTGGAGATGTTCCGCGAGCAAAAGGTGGTCGAGCAGGTGGTGGCCGCCGCGCACAAGGCCGGCACCCGCATCGTCATGTCCAGCCATGATTTCCAGGCCACCCCGGCCACCGAGGAGATCGTCGCCCGCCTGCGCAGGCAGGACGCGCTGGGCGCGGACGTGCTCAAGATCGCGGTCATGCCCAAGAGCCCGGCCGACGTGCTCAAGCTGCTCGACGCCACCGAGCAGGTGCGCGCCAAGTATTCGCTCAAGCCGCAGCTGACCATGTCGATGGGCGGGCTGGGCGCGATCTCGCGGCTGTCCGGCGAGGTGTTCGGCAGCGACATGACCTTCGGCATGATCGGCGTGCCGTCGGCGCCCGGCCAGGTCGACGTCAAGCAGCTGCGTCAGGTGCTGGACGTGATCCACGCCTCGGTGAGCGGCAGCAAGTGATCGCGTCGAGCTGACTGTTCGCGAAGGACGGCGCCTAAGGGCGCCGTTCTTTTTCGGGGAAACTCCGCCGTTGTCGAGGGATCGATCCGTCGTCGCGACTGTCCGGAACAATGCGCGGCCGATCATCGGCCAGTCGAAGTAGCACGGTGCACACTCGCAATCCGTCGTCCCCGCGCAGGCGGGGACCCAGCGACTTGCACGGTGAGCAATGGAATCCCACGGTCCCTCCCTCAAAGCACCGGCATCGGGTTCCTGCCTTCACCTGTCTTTTCACCCCGAAACAGGAACAGGCAACCTCCCTTCTCCCGCAAGAGGCTCCGCGGCGATTCCGGATGAGCGAGCGCTGCTCCCTGCCCCCGCGAAGGCGGGGGTGCCCGAAGGGCGGATGGGGGCTGCCTGGAGCATGGGAAAGCCACCACATAAGCGCCCTCATCCGGCGCTGCGCGCCACCTTCCCCAGAAAAGGGGCCGTGGTCCCGTGAACGGGAGGAGGAGCTGGCAACAATCGCCCTAACGCTCCACGTCTGCCTGTGCGTCGCCGAACTCGATCGCGTACAGCGCATCCCGCTTGCCGTCGTGCATGACGTACTCGCCCCGGTAGCGCAGGCCGAGCTTCTCCAGCAGACGGATCGAACGCACGTTGTCCGGCGAGGCGATGCCGAGCAGGCGTGGCAGCTTCAGCACCTCGCGCGCGTAGGCCATGACGCCGCGCGCGGCTTCCTCGGCATAGCCGCGGCCGTGGTAGGCCGACAGCAGCGCGTAGCCGATGTCGGGCGCCGGCAGGTCGTCGCGCTGGATCAATCCGGCGGTGCCGAGGAATGCGCCCTGGCGATCCTCGATCGCGTAGTGGCCGAAGCCGAACTGCGCGTAGCGGAAACCGCCCCATTGGCGCAGGAAGGCGGCGGCCTGCTCCAGCGTGCGCACGCCGCGGTCGCCGATGCCGTGCAGGAAGGCCGGATCGTTGAGCAGCTCCAGCAGCGCGGCCAGGTCGCGCTCGGCATCGAGCAGGCGCAGACGCAGGCGCGGGGTTTCGGTGACCAGGGTCATCGGCCGATGCCGGGTGCGGAGACTGCCGTACAGCGTGGCCACGTCGGCACGCGCTGGCAAGGGGCCGCGTGTCGGCCGAACTGCGCGTAACTTGGGCAAGCACGGTGCACCCGGAAGCACCGATGACCCGGGTGCGCCGCGCCTACCAGGGCTGCGGCTTGCGGGTCCGGCTACGCGGGTCCGGCCTACGGGTCGAACAGCGCCTGGATCGCCGCCAGGCCGGCCTTGGCGCGCTCCTGCTTGCGCTGCGCGTCGGCCACCGGATCGGCGCCGTCGCGCTGCAGTTCCTCGGCCGGCAGCTCGTCGAAGAAGCGGCTGGGCTTGAGCCGGATCTGCTCGCCGAACTTGCGGGTGAGCTTGCTGTGGCTCATCCACAGCTGCTCCTTGGCGCGGGTGATGCCCACGTACAGCAGGCGCCGCTCCTCGG
>JAFADB010000141.1 GCA_023425225.1 Pseudomonadota bacterium | reverse complement strand
GACGGGTCGCGCAGGAAGTCGACCAGCTCGGACACCTCCTCCTTGGCCTCGTCGCAGCCGGCCACGTCGGCGAAGGTGACCTTGATCTGGTCCTCGCCCTGCAGCTTGGCGCGCGACTTGCCGAAGGACATCGCGCCCTTGGCGCCGCCGCCGCCACCCTGCATCTGGCGCATGATGAACAGCCAGAAACCGATGATCAGGATGACCGGCAGGAAGTTGAGCACGATCGACCAGAAGCCCGGGCCGTTGGCCGGCTTCTGCCGGATCATGTCGATCTTCTTGCTGTAGAGCACGTCCACCAGCTTGTCATCGCGGGGGCCGTAGACCATGCCCTGCGTGCCGTCGGTACGGGTGAAGCGGATCGCGTTGACCGCGTAGCTGCTCTCGTCCGTGTACTCCACCGCCTTGATGCGGTTGTTGTCCACGTCCTGCAGGAACTGGGTATAGCTGGCCGCGTCGTTGCCGGCGGCGTTGTTCAGCCGTGGCGAGAAGCTCTGGAACACCACCATCAGCACGACGGCGACGACCACCCACAACAACAGATTCTTGGTCAAGTCGTTCATCCTCATCGGCTCCGGGTTCCTTTGTACTGCTGTAACGGTTCGAAAATACGGTAGGCAGCTTACTTCATCTGCGCGCGCTTGCCCTGACCGAGCGCATACACCTCCGGCGACCGCTTGCGCGAGGCCGCCGGCTTGCGGATCAGCACCTTGTCGTAACGGCGCCGAAGCTCGCGGACGTAGTCGTCGAAACCCACGCCTTGGAACAGCTTGATCAGGAACGCACCGCCCGGCTTGAGATGCTGGTCGGCGAAATCCATCGCCAGCTCGGCCAGGTGCATCATCCGCGGCTGATCGACCGCATCCATGCCACTCTTATTGGGGGCCATATCCGACAGCACAAGGTCCACCGGCTGGTCCCCGAGCATGGCCTCGAACTGGGATAGGACGGTTTCCTCCCTGAAGTCACCATGAAGGAACTCCACGCCGGCCAGCGGCGGCATCTCCAGGATGTCCAGCGCCAGCACCCGGCCGCGGTCGCCCAGCGACTTGCGCACCTGCTGCGACCAGCCGCCCGGGGCCGCTCCCAGGTCCACCACGACCATGCCCGGGCGCAGCAGCTGGTCGCGCTCGAGCAGTTCCTCCAGCTTGTACGCCGCACGCGAGCGCATCCCCTCGGACTGGGCCTTCTTCACGTAGGGATCGGCGAAATGTTCGCGCAGCCAGCGCTGGCTGCTCTTGCTTCGGGTGGCCATGGCGGTGCGGCGACGACGGGGGCTCATGATACCCTGAACGCCCTTGACTACCGTCCCATCGTGCATGTCCATTGTCTTGACCTCGGCCCAGAACCGTTTCCTTCGTGGCCAGGCCCATGACCTCAAGGCGCTGCTGCAGATCGGCGGCAAGGGGATCACCCCCGCGTTCCTGGCCGAGCTGGACGAAGTGCTCGAGCGCCATGAACTGGTGAAGGTGAAGGTCGGCGCCGACGATCGCGAGGTCCGCGATGCCCTGATCGCCGACCTGGCCGAGCGCAGCGGCAGTGCGCTGGTGCAGCGCATCGGCCACACCGCGGTGCTGTACCGTCCCAGCAAGGAAAAGCGCCAGATCGTATTGCCGCGCAGCTGAGCGCGAGGCCCCGAATGCAGCTGACCCAGGAACTGCCCGACTACACCTACGCACTGAAGTCCGCCGACGGACGCAGCGCACGGGTCAACGACCTGGTGCTGGAACACAGCTTCATCCTGATGCCCGACCAGCTGGTCCGGGAATGGCCGGCCGGCAGCGACGCGGCCGCCCTGCAGCCTGGCCAGATGATCCCCGTGCTGGAACTGCAGCCGGCGCTGGTGCTGCTGGGCACCGGTACGCGCCAGGTATTCCCTTCGGTCGAGGTGATGGCGGCCTTCCTGACGCGCGGCATCGGCATCGAGGTGATGGACAACGCGGCCGCGGCACGGACCTACAACGTGCTGGCGAGCGAGGGCCGGCGCGTCGCCGCCGCCTTCCTGCTCGGATCCTGACGGCGGATCTTGGTCGGCGAACCGGGGCAGACCTGCCGTCCGGTGCCACGACATCCAGAACTTCGGCAAGGCACTGGGTCCCCGCCTTCGCGGGGACGACGATTAGATGACCGTGGAAATGCGGAACGGCCGACGCGGGACGCCAGCCAAGACCAGCATTACTTGCGCGGCAGGTACAGCAGCGGGTCCACCGGCTTGCCGTTGTAGCGGATCTCGAAGTGCAGCATGTCGCGGGCGGCGCCGCTGCGGCCCATCTCGGCGATCTGCTCGCCGGCCTTCACCCGCTGCCCCTCGTTGACCAGGCGCTTGCGGTTGTGGCCGTAGGCGGACAGCCACTGCTCGTCGTGCTTGACGATGATGAGCTCGCCATAGCCGACCAGGCCGGCACCGGAATACACCACCACGCCATCGGCGGCCGCGCGCACCGCCTGGCCGCTGGTGCCGGCGATGTCCACGCCCTGCTTGGTGGCCTCGCCGGCGACGAAATTGCCGACCACGACGCCGTCGGCCGGCCAGCGCCAGCTGAACCCGCTGCGCAC
>JAFADB010000119.1 GCA_023425225.1 Pseudomonadota bacterium | reverse complement strand
GACAGCTGGCCCGGCCGCGCCGACGGCATGTTCGACCAGTACCTGGCCCAGCGCGGCTACGTGGTGTTCTCGCTGGACAACCGCGGCACCCCGCGCCGCGGCCGCGACTTCGGCGGCGCGCTGTACGGCAGGCAGGGCACGGTGGAGGTGGACGACCAGCTGCGCGGCATCGCCTGGCTCAAGGCGCAGCCGTGGGTGGATGCCTCGCGCATCGGCGTGCAGGGCTGGTCCAACGGCGGCTACATGACCTTGATGCTGCTGGCCAGGCACAGCGAGGCCTATGCCTGCGGCGTGGCCGGCGCACCGGTCACCGACTGGGGCCTGTACGACACCCACTACACCGAGCGCTACATGAACCTGCCCGAAGCCAACCCGGACGGCTACCGCGAGGCGCGCATCGCCACCCACCTGGACGGGCTCACCGCGCGGCTGCTGCTGATCCACGGCATGGCCGACGACAACGTGCTGTTCACCAACTCCACCTCGCTGATGAGCGAGCTGCAGCAGCGCGGCCGCCCGTTCGAGCTGATGACCTATCCCGGCGCCAAGCACGGCCTGTCCGGCAGCAACGCGCTGCACCGCTACCGCATGGCCGAGGACTTCCTGCAGCGTTGCCTGCGACCGCAGGCCGCAGACCAGCCGCGCTGAGCGGGCGCGCCGCGCATGGACGCGGCGCGGCACCGGTGCGGTGGCGGGATGAGTGGGGTGCCATCGCCATGCCGCCGGCTGCGACCTTGTGTCGCGGCCGGCGCTCGCTGGCAGGCGGAAATTGCGTCGTAAGCTGGGGTCCCCACCTCAAACCATGATCCATGTCATGAACGATTTCACCCTGCCGCGATCGCGTGCGTTGCCGCTGGCACCGCACGGCGACCTTGCCGCGTTGCGTTTCTGCATGGCCTGCGACATCGGCGACATCTGCCTTGCCGAGAGCGAAGCCGATCACCTGCGCCGTCTGGAGGCCCGTGTCGAACACACCGGGTCCTACCGTCCGGGCCAGTACCTGTTCCGCGAGGGCGAACCGCTGACCTCGCTGTCGATCGTGCGCACCGGCACGGTCAAGCTGTTCGTGGTCGAACCCTGCGGCACCGAGCAGGTGCTCGGCTTCGCGCTGCCGGGCGAGGCGATCGGGCTGGATGCCTTCCACGACGAGCGCCACGGCTGCCATGCGGTGGCGCTGGAGACGGTGGCGCTGTGCCAGTTGCCGCTGGGCATGCTCAACGGCCTGTGCGCGCAGGTGCCGCGGTTGCAGCGCAACGTGCTCAACCTGCTCAGCCGCCACATCGCCAAGGCGCACCTGCTGGTGGGCTGCTATGCCGCCGAGCAGCGGCTGGCGGCCTTCATCGTGCTGCTCTCGCGCCATGCCGAGCGCCGCGGCTTGTCGCCGCGCCAGCTGCACCTGGGCATGGCGCGGGTGGACATCGCCAACTACCTGCGGCTGACGCCGGAGACCATCAGCCGGGTGTTGCGCCGGTTCCAGGACGATGCGCTGCTGCAGGTGAATCGGCGCGAGCTGGAAGTGCTCGACCTGCCTGCGTTGAACGAGCTGGCGCGCAGCATCCTGCGCGGTTGAGCGGCCGCCAAGGCGTGCGGCCGTTTGCCCCGTCCCTTGCGAAGCAGGGGCGAGTACGGGCGTTTGCGAGCCACCAGCTCGCGCGCGACGCGGCGCCTACTAGCCACGCCACGCCGGTGGGCTGGCCAGAGTCGGCGGAGGGCCGTTGCCGTGGCTCGCGCCGGGAGACCGGGTCGCGGCTGATGGCTCGGAGGCCACACGGAGTCGCTCCTGCCGAACCGCCGCAACTGCCGCCGGCTTGATGTAGCTCAATATGCCGCGCGCCGGCATCTGTAGTCTTCCGTGATCGCCCGATGTCGCCGCGTGCGGCGGCCGCCCTGCATCCGATGAGCCATCACGATCTACGCAGCTTCCTCTCCCATCTTGAGCGCCAGGGGCAACTGCAGCGGGTGAAGCAGCCGGTCGATCCGGTGCTCGAAGCCACCTCGCTGTGCCTGCGCGCGCAGGTCGAGGGCGGCCCGGCGCTGCTGATCGAACGGCCGACCGGCTCGGCGCACGCATTGCTGGGCAACCTGATGGGCCACCGCGACCGCATCGAGGCGGCGCTGGGCGGGCGCCCGCTGTCCTCGCTGTCCGAGCTGGGCGAACTGCTGGCGGCGCTGAAGGAACCGCGCTGGCCCGGCAGCCTGAAGCAGGCACTGGCCAGCTGGCCGGAACTGGCGCAGCTGGCGTACGCCGCGCCGCGCCGTGTACCGCAGGCCGCGTTCGAGCACGAGACGGTGGAGGCCGGCGACATCGACCTGACGCGCCTGCCGATTCAACACTGCTGGCCGGGCGATGCCGGGCGCCTGATCGCCACCGCACTGGTGGTCACCCGCGGTCCGGAGCAGCCGCGGCAGAACGTGGCCGTCTACCGCCAGCAGGTGATCGGCCGCAACCGCGTGATCATGCGCTGGCTGCCGCATCGCGGCGGCGCGCTCGACTTCGCCGCCTGGCAGAAGCGGCATCCGGACCAGCCGTTTCCGGTGCTGATCGCCCTCGGCGCCGATCCGGCCACGCTGCTGGCGGCGGTGGCACCGATCCCTGACAGCCTGTCCGAGTACGAGTTCGCCGGCCTGCTGCGCGGCCAGCGCAGCCGGGTCTGGCACAGCCGGCCGACCGGACTGGACGCGCCGGCCGGCGCCGAGATCGTCATGGAGGGCTTCATCCAGCCCGGCGACGTCGCCGAGGAAGGCCCGTTCGGCGACCACACCGGCTACTACAACGGCCGCGCCAGCTTCCCGGTGGTGACGCTGCAGCGCATGCACCTGCGCACCAACGCGATCTACCACGGCAGCTACATGGGCCGCGCGCCGCACGACGAACCCTCGGTGATGGCGATGGCGCTCAACGAGGTGTTCGTGCCGATCCTGCGCAAGGTGTTCCCGGAGATCGTCGATTTCCACCTGCCGCCGGAAGCCTGCTCCTACCGCATCGCCGTGGTCTCCATCCGCAAGCAGTACGCCGGCCATGCGCGACGGATGATGATGGGCATCTGGTCGTACCTGCGCCAGTTCACCTACACCAAGTTCGTCGTCGTCACCGACGAGGACATCGACGTGCGCGACTGGGGCCAGGTGATGTGGGCGGTGGCCACCCGCGTGGATCCGGCGCGCGACGCCATGCTGGTGGAGAACACGCCGATCGACTATCTCGACTTCGCCAGCCCCGAGCCGGGCCTGGGCTCCAAGCTGGGGCTGGACGCCACCCGCAAGTGGCCCGGCGAGACCCATCGCGCCTGGGGCGAACCGATCGCGCTCGATCCGCAGGTGGAGTGCCGCGTCGATACGCTGTGGTCGCAGCTGCAGCGCGAGCGCATGCAGGAAGCGGCGGCATGAGCGCGAATGCGGGAGCGCCGATGAAGCTGGTGTGCCCGGCCGGCAACCTGCCGGCGATGCTGGCCGCGCTGGAGTCCGGCGCCGACGCGGTGTACGCCGGCTTCCAGGACCAGAGCAACGCCCGCGCCTTCCCCGGGCTGAACTTCAGCGAGGCCGAGCTGCAGGCCGGCATCGCCGCCGCCCATGCGCGCGGCCGCCAGGTCTACCTGGCGCTGAACACCTATCCCGACGACGCGCGCCTGCCGGCCTGGCAGGCGCGTGTGGACCGTGCCGCCGAACTCGGCGCCGACGCCATCATCGCCGCCGACCTGGCGCTGCTGGACTACGCCGCGCGCACGCATCCGCAGCTGGCGCGGCACCTGTCGGTACAGGCCAGCGCCACCACCGCCGCGGCACTGCGCTATGCCTACGAGCGCGTCGGCATTGTCCGCGCGGTGCTGCCGCGGGTGCTGTCGATCCAGCAGGTCGAGCGGCTGTGCGAGAACTCGCCGGTGGCGCTGGAGGTGTTCGCCTTCGGCAGCCTGTGCATCATGGTCGAGGGCCGCTGCCAGCTGTCGAGCTATCTCACCGGCGCCTCGCCCAACTGCCAGGGCGTGTGCTCGCCGCCGGCGTTCGTGCGCTGGGACGAGCGCGCCGACGGCAGCCGCGAGGTGCGTTTGAACGGCGTGCTGATCGACCGCTTCGGCAGCGACGAGCCGGCCGGCTACCCCACCGTGTGCAAGGGCCGCTACCGGGTCGGCGAGGCGGTGCTCCATGCGCTGGAGGAGCCCACCAGCCTCAACACCATGGAGCTGATCCCGCGGCTGGCGCAGGCCGGAGTGGCGGCGCTGAAGATCGAGGGCCGCCAGCGCGGCGCCGCCTACGTGCGCCAGGTCACCGCGAGCTGGCGCCAGGCGCTGGACCGCTACGCCGGCGACCCGCAGCACTGGCGCTTGCAGGACGGCTGGCGCGACACCCTGGCCGCGCATGCCGAGGGCCGGCAGACCACCTTGGGACCGTATCACCGTGGATGGCATTGAAACCCGTGGCGGACCCGGGGCGCGGCTGAGCCTGGGACCGCTGCAGTACTACTGGCCGCGCGAGCAGGTGCTGGCGTTCTATGCGCAGGCCGCGCAATGGCCGCTGGACGTGGTCTACCTGGGCGAGACCGTGTGCGGCAAGCGCCGCGAGCTGCGCCTGCGCGACTGGCTGCAGGTCGGGCGCGAGCTGCACGCGGCCGGCAAGCAGGTGGTGCTGTCGTGCCTGGCGCTGATCGAGTCCGGCTCGGAACTGTCGGCCACCGTGCGGGTGGTGGAGAACGGCGATTTCCTGGTGGAAGCGAACGACCTGTCGGCGGTGCAGCTGTGCCGCGAGCGCGGCTTGCCGTTCGTCGCCGGCCCCGGCCTGAACGTCTACAACGCACGCACCCTGGCGATGCTGGCCGAGGATGGCATGGTGCGCTGGGTGCCCGGCGTCGAGCATGGCCTGCAGACGCTGCTGCGCCTCTCCGCGGCATTGCCCGAGGGCATGCCGATGCCGGAGCTGGAGATCCCCGCCTGGGGCCGGCCGCCGCTGGCGCACTCGGCACGCTGCTTCACCGCCCGTGCCCACGACCTGCCCAAGGACCAGTGCGGCTTCCGCTGCCTGGACTATCCCGACGGCCTGCCGCTGGCCACCCGCGACGGCGCGCCGCTGCTCGTGCTCAACGGCGTGCAGGTGCTGGGGCATGCGCTGTTCGACCTGGCGCCGGAGCTGACCGCGCAGGTGCCGATGGCGGCGATCCTGCGGCTGTACCCGCAGGCCAAGGGCATGCACGAGGTGGTGATGCGGTTCCGCCGCGCGCTCGCCACCGGCAACGTGCCGGCGCGGGTCGGCGCGCGCAGCGGCTACTGGCACGGCGGCGCCAGCGTGGCGGCCTCCGACGCGGCATGAGCGCGGCCATGCCCCGGTCGTCGCTGCTTCCGCCGCCACCGCCGTTGCCGCTGCTGCGGCATGCGATTGATGCCGTCGACGATGGCCTGCTGGTGCTGCTGGCCGGGCGCCGCCGGCTGGTCGCACAGGTCGCCGCGCGCAAGCACGAGCATGGCCGGCCGCTGCGCGACGCACGGCGCGAACGCCAGGTGCATGCCCGTGCCCAGGCCTGGGCGCGCTGGCTGCGGCTGCCGGCCGCCAGCGCGCAGGCGCTGATGGACCTGCTGATCGCCGATGCCTGCGCATTGCAGCAGGCCCGGCACGTTTCCCCACCTGCCTCGATACCGGCCCTGCCCATGTCCGCTTCCTCCGCCACGCCTTCCGACACCACGCGCTCGGACACGATGTCCTCCCTGTGGCCGGCCCTGGTGCCGCCGCCGCGCTATTGGCGGCAACTGCTGCGGCTGGTGCCGCCCGCGCTGCAGGCCGGCGCGCTGCAGGCCACGCTGGACCGCGCGCTGGCGCCGGCGCTGCAGCAGGGAGTGTTCGATGCGGTGCAGTCGCGCCGGCTCGGCATCAGTGTCGAGGACCTGGGGCTGCACTGGGTCTGCGAACTGTCGCAGGGCCGCGTGCGCCTGCTGCAGGGGCAGCCGGCCGAGGCCACGGTCGCCGGCAGCGCCACCGACCTGCTGCTGCTGGCCAGCCGCCAGCAGGACGCCGACACCCTGTTCTTCCAGCGCCGGCTGCGCCTGACCGGCGACGTCGAGCTCGGCTTGACCCTGCGCAACCTGCTGGACCGGCTGCCGTGGGAATCGCTGCCGCTAGGCTCGCGCATCGTGCTGCAGCGGGCCGCGCTGCTGGCCGACAGCGCACGAAGCGCCTATCGCCAGCGCCATCGCTAGTGCGCCCGGTCGATTGCCGTTGGGAGCGGCGTGAGTGGCGGGGGTTTTTCCGGCACTGATGGCTTGGCAATGGAATCAGAAGCAAAGGCTTCCGTCCGCTGCGCGGCCGGGTTCATTTCTTTTGGATAAGCGCCAAAAGAAACGGAACCAAAGAAAAACGCTTTCCCTGCAAGATCAAGAGCCTTCGTCTGATGGGCTATCGGGATTTTCCGACTCGCCCTCCGTGGCTCGGTCGGAACATGCTCGATCACGGCAGGCCGCCCATCCATGGGCGGCGCCCTACGGGTCTGGAGATATATCGGTCACTCATGCCTGGCGACCAAAGCCAAAGCCAAAGCCAAAGCCACAACCACAGCAACAGCAACAGCAACAGCAACAGCAACAGCAGCGCCGCCTTCGACGCCTCGTAAAGCAGGGAGCTCTGCGCTGTTTCCCCCTCCCTTGCGAAGCAGGGGGCGAGTACGAGCGCTTGCGAGCCACTGGCTCGCGCTCGGCGCAGCGCCCACCGGCTACGCCGGTGGGCCGGCCAGTTGGGGAGGGGTGCCGTTGCTGTCCTGGACTGGTTGGGGTTGCTGGGCAATCCGGTCGCCCTCGCAACTCATGGCCCGGAGGACACGCAGCATTGCCCTCTGCACCGTCGCGCATGCCGTCATGTGTCTGTCGAAACCGGATCTGCGGCAGCGCGGCTTGGTCGCGCCGCGGTGGTCGGGTAGGGTTCGGCTTCCCTCCAACGTGCGTGCCGCCATGAAACCGACCCTGCTCGCCGTCGCCCTGCTGCTGGTCCTGCCGCTGGGCGCGCCTGCCGCTCTTGCTGCCGTCCAGGCGGCCGACACCACGACCGCCTCCGCCACGACCGCCACAAGTCCGGCCTGGGTGGCGCGCAGCAACGAGTACGCGCAGATCCTGCTGCGGGCGCAGGCGCCGTTCCAGCCCGAGCAGGCCAGCTTCTTCGGCGTGCCCGGCTACGACGACCGCGTGTACGACCTCGGCCCGCAGTATCCCGAGCGCTTCCGCGCGGCGATGGCCAAGGCGCGGACCGAGCTGCAGGGCAAGCTGGCGAGCGAGCGCGACCCGGACGTGCGCCAGGACCTGCAGATCCTGATCGGCGCGGCCGACCAGGACATCGAGGGCAGCGAGCTGGACCAGCGCCTGCAGCTGCCATGGGTGGACGTGCCGCAGCTGGTGTTCTCCGGCCTCAACGGCCTGCTGTCCGACCAGACCCCGCCCGAGCGCCGCGCGCGCGCGCTGGAGCGGCTGCAGCGCTACCTGGGCCTGGCGCCGGGCAGCACCGCGATCGCCACCCTGGCGCGGCAGCGCTACGAGGAGGCGCTGGCCGATCCGTCGCGGCTGCAGCCCACCCGCATCGAGGTCGAGCAGTCGCTGGACAACGTGGACACCTACATCACCGGCATCGGCGAGCTGTTCGCCAAGTACCGCATCGACGGCGCCGCCGAGCCGCTGGCGGCGCTGAAGCGGCAGATGACCGAGTACGCGCAATGGACCCGCACGCAGGTGCTGCCGAAGTCGCGCAGCGACACCCGCCTGCCGCCGGAGCTGTACGCCTTCCGCCTCAAGCAGGTCGGCATCGACATCGATCCGCAGCAGCTCATGCAGCGCGCGCAGCTGGAGTTCATGGAGACGCGCTCGGTGATGCGCCAGCTGGCGCCGCTGGTGGCGCGCGAGAAGGGCCTGCCGGCCAGCGACGACTACCTGCAGGTGATCCGCGGGCTCAAGCGCGAGAAGATCGCCGACGACCAGCTGGAGGCGCACTACCGCGACGTCATCGGCCGCATCGACCCGATCATCCGCGCCCAGCGCATCGTCGACGTTCCCAACCGCCCGTTGCAGATGCGCCTGGGCTCGGCGGCCGAGAGCGCGGCCAGCCCGGCGCCGCACTACCTGCCGGCGCCGCTGGTGGGCAACACCGGCCAGCAGGGCCAGTTCGTGCTGCCGCTGGGCAACCCGGCGGCCGGCGCCGACGCGCAGTACGACGACTTCGGCTTCGCCGCCGCGGCATGGACGCTGAGCGCGCACGAGGGACGTCCCGGCCACGACCTGCAGTTCGCGGCGATGGTCGAGCGCGGGGTATCGCTGGCGCGCAGCATGTTCGCCTTCAACTCGGTCAACGTCGAAGGCTGGGCGCTGTACGCCGAGGCCGAGATGGTGCCGTTCGAGCCGCTGGACGGCCAGCTGATCGCGCTGCAGTTCCGCCTGCTGCGCGCGGCCCGCGCCATGCTCGACCCGATGCTCAACCTCGGTCTGATCGAGCGCGAACGCGCGCGCCAGGTGCTGGAGGACCAGGTCGGCCTGTCGCCGGCGATGGCGCGCCAGGAACTGGATCGCTACACCGTGCGCTCGCCCGGCCAGGCCGGCAGCTACTTCTACGGCTACACCCGCATCCTCGAGCTGCGCATGCGCACCGAACTGGCGCTGGGCGATCGCTTCGACCGGCTGGCGTTCAACAACTTCCTGCTCGACCAGGGCCTGCTGCCGCCGGACCAGCTGGCGCAGGCGGTGGAGCAGGAGTTCATTCCGGCGCAGCAGGCGCCAAACAAGGGAGTCCGCAAATGACCGTATTGCGCATCGTGCCCAACATCGCGGTGGCCGATCCCGCCGCCGCCAGCCAGTTCTACGAGACCCTGTTCGGCCTGGAGCAAGTGATGGACCACGGCTGGATCCTGTCGCTGGCCGCGGACACCCGTGCCCGGCCGCAGCTGAGCCTGGCCAGCCAGGGCGGCTCGGGCACGCCCGTGCCGAACATATCCATCGAGGTGGACGACGTGGACGCCACGCACCAGCGCGCACGCGAGGCCGGCATCCACATCATCTACCCGCTCACCGACGAGCCGTGGGGCGTGCGCCGCTTCCAGGTGCGCGATCCGGCGGGCACGCTGCTCAACATCCTGTCGCACCGCGGCGACGCCTGAGACACCGCCCGCGTTCTCCCGTGGGAGTGGCGCAAGCCGCGATGTTCCCGCATCCCGCGATGGGACCGGAACGCATCGCGGCTTGTGCCGCTCGTGCGGAGCAAGCCGGGCGGATCCTCAGCGCGGCGGCGGTTCCTGCGCCGGCTGCTGCGCCTGCGGCGGCACCCACAGGGCCACGCCGGCGGCACGCTTCTGCGTGGTCGGGATGCCGATGCCGACGCCGCCGGCGGTATGGCGGCCATAGCTGCCGGCGCCGACCGACATGCCCACCGGCGACCCGCTCGATCCCACGCCCACCAGCACCACGCCGTTGGCGCCCAGCTGCGCGGCGGCACGCTTGAGCCGGGCGACGGCGGCATCGGTCTGGCCCTGGGTGCCGAAGCCGACCGCGCTGGAGGCCTCGATCTGCGCGATCTCCACCGATCCGGCCGGCGCGTTCGGATAGACCTGCACCAGTGCCGGGTCGATCGGCGGCCGCGCGCTGCCGAGCATGACCCGGGACGTGCTGGCGCAGCCGGCGATGGCCAGCCCCAGTACCGCGATGGTGAACAAACGGATCTTCATGACACCCCTCCAACCTGCCGATTGTCGCGATCATCCCGCGCGGGTACTGAACGCGCCAGTACCTGGCGCGGCCGAGGGCACCGCCGCATGAACGCCTTCACCCTGCACGAGGATCCGGGTTCCCTACCTATCCCTTCTCCCGCAAGCGAGGGAAGGGAACCGGCCGTTCATCCGGCTTGCGCCTGTGCCGGGATCGGCTATCGTCGGTCGATTCCAATCCAATCCAACGCAACCGGGGGTGCTTCGATGGGTCTGATCAGCGTGCTGTGGGGCATCTTCGCCCTGGTCTGGCTGGTGTTCGCCTTCATCCCGCTGCTGGGCTGGGGCAACTGGTTCCTGATCCCGTTCGCCGTGGTCGGCGCGATCATCGCCGCCATCGGCATCCTGTTCACCTCGCCGGCCAACCGCGGCCGCGCCAAGACCGGGCTGCTGCTCAACGCCATCGTCATCGTGGTCGGGGTGATCCGGCTGAGCCTGGGCGGCGGCGTGGTCTGACGGCGGCGGGCGCCGTCCTTCAGGCCGGATCGCTGCCGAATCCCTCGCGGTGGCGCGGCGCGCTGCCGCCGATCTCGTCCCAGGCGGCCTTCGAGCCGACGTGGATGTGCGCGGCAACGCGGCTGACGATGGCCTCGTCCAGCAGCCCGGCCGGGACCCAGACGCCGGTCCCGTCCCGCATCGGGTTGGGGCAGGGGCTGCCGCAACGCGGGCAGAAGTCGATCCGGTAGCCGCCCGCGCGCACGTAGCTGCGCAGCGTGGCTTCCCCGGACAGCCAGCGGAAGTTCCGCGCCGGCACCACGAAGGCGGCGTTGGCGGCGCTGCCGGTGACCTTCCGGCACAGCGAGCAGTGGCACTGGTACAGGTCGGGAACGGGGCCGGAGATCGCGAAGGCGACGTCTCCGCAGAGGCAGGAGCCGTGGAAATCGGACGAGGGCATGCGCGGTGGCGACGGAGCGGAGGGAGCAAGGATAGGCTCCCGATGCGGCGCCCCGCGAGCGGCGAAGGGGCATGCGCCGCCTGCGACATCGCGCCGGCACCGGCTTAGAATGATCGCCCCCACCCCCGTCCATGGCCCGGCGCCCGCGTGCCGTGGCCCGTCCCCGATGATCATCCGCCCGCGTCCGCACGGCTGGCAGCTGCTGTACATCCTGCGTGGTTCCATCGTTCCCGCCGTCGCCCCCAAGGTGCTGGCGATCACCGTGCTGGCCATCGCGGTCTCCGCGTTCGCCGAGCTGTGGCATCCGCGCGGCATCGAGCGGCTTTCGGTGGCGCCGTTCACCCTGCTCGGCCTGGTGCTGTCGATCTTCCTGAGCTTCCGCAACAGCGCCTGCCACGAGCGCTGGTGGGAAGGGCGCAAGCAGTGGGGACGGCTGATCGTCGAGTCGCGCAGCCTGGCGCGCGAGTGCCGTGCGCTGTTGCCGGACGAGCCCGCGCTGCGCACCCGCGTGCTGCACCTGGCCACCGGCTTCGCCGCGGCGCTGGCCGCGCGGTTGCGCGGGGAGGACGCGCGCAAGGCCGCGGCGCCATGGCTGGACGAGGCCGAACGGCCGCTGCTGCAGGAACGCGCCAATACGCCCGACCAGCTGCTGGGCATGATCGCCGAGGCGCTGGCGGTGCCGCTGCGCCAGGGCCGGCTCGATCCCTACCTGTACGGCCTGCTGGAGGGCCGGCTGACCGCGATGTCCGGCATCCAGGCCGCCTGCGAGCGCATCCGCGCCACGCCGCTGCCGTTCGCCTACACCCTGCTGCTGCACCGCTGCGCCTGGCTGTTCTGCGTGCTGCTGCCGTTCGGCCTGGTCAACACCCTGGGCTGGGCCACGCCGGTGGTGTCCACGGTGCTGGCCTATGCCTTCTTCGGCCTGGACCAGCTGGGCGAGGAAATGGAGGACCCGTTCGGCACCGAGCCCAACGACCTGCCGCTGGACGCGCTGGTGCGCACCATCGAGATCGACCTGCTCGACAATCTCGGCCAGCGCCCGCTGCCCGAGCCGCCGCAGCCGC
>JAFADB010000114.1 GCA_023425225.1 Pseudomonadota bacterium | reverse complement strand
GTAAGAGCGCACCGCGAGCCTGGTAACAGGCCGGCACGGCAAACCCCACCTGGAGCAAGACCAAATAGGGACCTCATGACGTGGCCCGCGTCGGGTCCGGGTAGGTTGCTCGAGCGTATCGGTGACGGTGCGCCTAGAGGAATGACTGTCCACGACAGAACCCGGCTTATCGGCCGGCTCCGCCACCTAGCTTTTTTCGCGCGCTGCGCGAAGAAGCTCCCAAAGTTTGCGCAGCAAACTTCGGGCCTCAGGCTTATTGCCCTCCGAATCCCCGCGGCTGTCGCCGCGCCCCCTTTACCAAAGGGGAGTGTTCCTCGGGCTTCGCCCGAGAAACCCCAAACTTTGCTCGCGCAAAGTTCGGGCCCCGGCTCCATGCTTCCGAATCCCCGCGGCTATCGCCGCGCCCCCTTTACCAAAGGGGGCTCTGCTCCAGACGGGACCCGAAGAGCGTTGGGTGCATTTCGCATGTCGCTCCTACAGGGCGGTCTGTCTGGTTTCCTTGCCCAGGATCGCGATCGCGATCACTGCCAGCAGGATCGCTGCGGCGAATACCGCGAAGATGATGGCGATCGATACTCCGGCTGCGGCGAGCCAGCCTACGGTCAGCGGACCGAAGATGCCGCCGATGCGGCCGATGGAGGCGGCGACGCCGGCACCGGTGGCCCGCGCACGGGTCGGGTACTGCTCCGGGGTGTAGGCGTACAGCGCGCCCCAGGCGCCGAGGTTGAAGAACGACAGCAGGCAGCCGGACAGCAGCAGCTGCGCCACCGAATCGGCGATGCCGAACAGGCCGGCGCTTACCAGCGTCCCCAGTAGGTAGATCGCCAGCACCCAGCGCCGCCCGACCCGCTCGATCAGCCAGGCCACCGACAGGTAGCCCGGCAGCTGCGCCAGCGTCATCACCAGCACGTAGCCGAAGCTCTGCACCATGCCGAATCCCTTCATCATCAGCACGCTGGGCAGCCACAGGAACATGCCGTAGTAGGAGAACACCACGCAGAACCAGACGATCCACAGCATCGTGCTGGCGCGGCGGAATTCCCGGCTCCACAGCAGCGCCAGCTTGCCGGCGAACGAGGTCCGCTTCTCGGCCGTGCTCAGGCCGGTGTAGTGCGGCGAATCGGGAAGCCGGCGGCGCAGGTACAGCGCGTAGAGCGCGGGCAGCGCGCACAGCAGCATCGCCCCGCGCCAGCCGAAGCCGGGCAGCGGGATGAGGAAGTAGGCGATCAGCGCCGCCAGCAGCCAGCCCAGCGCCCAGAAGCTCTCCAGCAGCACCACCACGCGCCCGCGCACCTGCGGCGAGACGCTCTCGCTGACCAGCGTCGAGGCCACCGGCAGTTCCCCGCCCAGGCCCATGCCGATCAGGAAGCGCAGCACCAGCAGGCTGCCCAGTCCCCAGGCGAACGCGCTCAGGCCGCTGGCGAGGCTGAACAGCAGCAGCGTGAGCATGAACGCCGACTTGCGTCCCCTCCTGTCGGCATACAGGCCGAACACGAACGCGCCCACCGCCATGCCGATCGAGTTCACCCCGCCGATCAGCCCCAGCTGCGCCGCGGTCAAGCTCCACTCCTGCCGCAAGGCCGCCAGCACGAAGGACAGCAGTCCCACGTCCATCGCGTCGAACAGCCAGCCGGTCCCGCAGATCAGCAGCAGCCGGTTGTGCGAAAGCGCGCCCTGTGGCGGCGAGGATGAGGACATGGGGGATCCCGATGCGTGGCGTGGGGAGATATCGGCCGGCGGATGCCCAGCCATGCGGGCGCGCGGCGACGTTAGCAGATGGCGCCGGGTGGTTGGAATGCGACGCGGCCGCGCGTCCCGCAGCCCGGTTCCCGTGAAGCGACACAAGCCGCGAGGGCTTTCCCGGTACCCGATCAGCGCCAATCGTCAGTTTCAGTTTTCGTATCGAAACCCACCGTCGTCCCCGCGAAGGCGGAAGGCTGTGGAAATGCGCAAGGGCTGGCACCTGGCGCCAATCAGGTCCCCGTGAAGGTCTCGCGGCTTGCGTCTGTCCTGCGGATATCGGAGGCATCGGGCCGGGATGGCCGATGCGTCCTCAGATCTCCAGCCGCGTCTGGCCGAGGAACGCGCCATCCGGGCCGAAGCGGCGCTCGTGGATCCAGCCGCGGCCGGCGTGGTCCACCGCCAGCAGGGTGCTGGCGCGGGTGCCGTAGTCGTGGCCGCGGATGAAGGCCGGTGACAGCTGCCGTTCCAGCTCCAGCTCGACGCCGGTGTCGGGCAGTTCGGCGTCCGCGGCGATGGTCTCGTCGGCCAGCGCCTGCCACAGCGCATCGAACGTGTCCTCGCCCGCGTCCAGCCAGCGCGACAGCGCCGCGCCCAGCCGCCGGCACTTGGGCCAGGGGGCACCCAGCGGGCCGTTGGACACCACGTGCACGCCCGGCGACAGCGCCAGGGAGCGTTGCGGATGGTTGCCGAGGAAGCGGCACTGCGCGGCATCGGCCAGCAGCAGGTTGAAGGGCGGATAGCGCGCGGCGACGGCTTCCAGTTCGCCGGCGTGGATGTCGGCCGGCAGCGCGCCGCCCAGGTAGTCGGCCACCAGCCGTCCGCGCGAAGGGCCGGAACTGCTGGCCAGCGGATCGCGCACGTTGGTCACTACCGCGGCGCGGCCGCCTTCGCCCAGTCCCATCCAGGTGCCGCCGGAACGCAGGTCGCGGCCGGCCAGGATGTCCTCGCCCGGCAGATGCCAGCGCTGCAGCGGCGCGGTGGGCCGGGCGTGGAACTCGTCGCGGTTGCCGGCCATCAGCAGGCGCCAGCGCGGGTGGGATTGCCAGGCGAGGGCGAGCAGGCACATGGCGCCGATTGTGGCGCTTCGCGCGCCCGGAGGCGACGCCGCGGAGCCGGCCGGCGGCGCGCGGCCGGCGGCCTTAACGCCTTCTGCACAGCGCTGAATCCTTGCCCAATCTCAAAATATGAGACGAAACAGCAACTTGTGGATAAGCCTTGAACAAGTCTCTAAAGATTGCCGCAAGCCATTGATGTCTCAGGTGATTTGCCTTCCGCAAAGTTGTTGACAACCCTTCGCCCGCTGATAAGGTGGGCGCCTGAGGGAAAACCGGGTTTTTTGTGGTTTTTCGTGGTTCAATGGTGTCCATTGCGGAGTTGGAGGATTCAGGCGTCGTGTTCCAGGGCGAGACGGCCATCACGGTTGATGACAAGGGGCGAATGGCGGTTCCCACCGCGTATCGCGACCTCGTTGCGCGTGAGAGCGGCAACCGCCTGGTGCTGACGTACAACCCGTTCGAGTCCGGATGCCTGTGGCTGTACGCCGAAAGCGAATGGGAGCGGGTGCGCAAGGACGTGATGGCCAAGCCCAACACGCAGAAGGTGGTGCGGGTGCTGCAGCAGAAGCTGGTCGGTTCCTCGGCGGTGCTCGAGCTGGACGGCAACGGCCGCATCAGCATCCCCTCCAGCCACCGCAACGCGGTGGGCATCGAGAAGAAGGCGGTGCTGCTGGGCATGGGCGACAAGTTCGAACTGTGGAGCGAGCAGGCACATCGCGCACTGATCCAGCAGACGCTGTCTGACGAGGATCTGGGCGATGGGTTGCTCGACCTGAAGTTGTGAGCCGGGGTGCCCGGGTGCGCGGAAAGGCGCAGGCCGGTCACCTCCCGGTGTCGCAACCGCCGGCCACGGTGCCGGCCGCGCATCTGCCGGTGATGTATGCGCAGGTCATGGAAGGGCTGCAGGTGATCGAGAACGGAACCTATCTGGATGGCACGTTCGGGCGTGGCGGACACGCGCGCGGGGTGCTGGAGAAACTCGGCCCGGGAGGCCGGCTGCTGCTGATGGACAAGGACCCCGAAGCGATCGCGGTGGCCGAACAGGCGTTCGGTACCGACCCTCGCGTGTCGATCCGGCGCGGCAGCTTCGCCGCGCTCGGCGGCTGGGACCTGGCCCGCGACGTGGACGGCATCCTGTTCGACCTGGGCGTGTCCTCGCCGCAGTTGGACGTGGCCGAGCGTGGCTTCTCCTTCGGCAAGGACGGCCCGCTGGACATGCGCATGGACCCCGAGTCCGGCGAGAGCGCGGCGCAGTGGCTGGCGCGCGCCGACGAGCGCGAGATCGCCGACGTGCTGTGGACCTATGGCGAGGAGAAGCTCAGCCGCCGTATCGCCCGCGCCATCGTCGCCCGCCGCGCCGAGCAGCCGCTGGTTCGCACCGCGCAGCTGGCCGAGCTGATCGCCTCGGTGATGCCGCGCGGGAAAGACAAGATCCACCCGGCCACGCGCAGCTTCCAGGCCATCCGCATCCACATCAATCGCGAGCTGGCCGACCTCGAGGCCGGGCTGGACGCGGCGCTGGCGCGGCTCAAGCCGGGTGGCCGGCTGGCGGTGATCAGCTTCCACTCGCTGGAAGACCGCATCGTCAAGCAGTTCATGAACCGCCACGCCAAGGCGCCGCCGGCCAACCGCCGCCTGCCCGAGACGGTCGCGTTCGTGCCGGTGCTGGACCTGGTCGGCGGTGCCATCAAGGCCGAGGACGACGAACTGGCGGTCAATCCGCGTTCGCGCAGCGCGGTGCTGCGGGTGGCCGAGAAGCGGGGGCCCGGGGCCAGAGGCCAGGGGCCGGTTTCCGGCTTTTCCCCGGCCTCCGGCCTCCGGTCCCCGGACCCGGCCTCCGAAGGAGGCCAGGCATGAGCCGCCTGCTGCTGGTGGTGCTGCTGGCCTGCACGATCGCCTCGGCGATCGGCGTGGTGTTCATGCGCCACCGCCATCGCCAGCTGTTCGTCGAGCTGTCGCGGCTGGAGCACGCGCGCGACGAGCTCAACATCGAATTCGGCCGCCTGCAGCTGGAACAGGCCACGCTGGCGCAGGCCACGCGCGTGGACCAGGAAGCGCGCGGCCGCCTGGGCATGAAGTTCCCGGAAGCCGGCGACATCGTGGTGGTGCGGCCATGACGAAACGGCAGGACAGCCGTTTTGCACGGCGAAGCCGCCCGCAGGGTGGCGCACAGGGATGTGCGCCATGAACGCGCCCCGCCGCAACCGCAACCGCAGCCAGTTCAACCTGCGCAGCCGCATGCTGATGGTCGGCGCCGGGCTGGGCCTGTGCGCGGTGACCCTGGTCGGCCGCGCCGCCTACGTGCAGCTGATCAACAGCGATTTCTACCAGCGCCAGGGCGAGGCGCGCTATCTGCGCGAAGTGCCCATCGCCACCTCGCGCGGCATGATCACCGACCGCAACGGCGAGCCGGTGGCGGTGTCCACGCCGGTGGCCTCGATCTGGGTCAACCCGCAGGAGCTGCTGCGCGCGCCCGAGCGCATCCCCGAACTGGCGCAGTCGCTGTCGCTGCCGGTGGACGAGCTGACTGCCCGGCTCACGCAGAAGGCCGACAAGGAATTCATGTACCTGCGCCGCCGGATGAACCCGGACGTGGCCGAGCAGATCGTCGCGCTGAAGATCCCCGGCGTGTTCGCGCAGCGCGAGTTCCGCCGCTATTACCCGCAGGGCGAGGCGATGGCCCACGTGCTGGGCTTCACCAACATCGACGACCACGGCCAGGAAGGCCTGGAACTGGCCTTCGACGAATGGCTGCGCGGCAAGCCCGGCGCCAAGAAGGTGATCCGCGACCGCAAGGGCGCGATCGTGGAGAGCATCGACCTGGTGCGTCCGGCCGAACCCGGCAAGGACCTGACCCTGAGCATCGACCGCCGCATCCAGTTCCTGGCCATGCGCGAGCTGCGCAACGCGGTCACCGCGAACCAGGCCGCCGGCGGTTCCATCGTGATCATGGACGTGGCCACCGGCGAGGTGATGGCCATGGCCAACCTGCCGACCTACAACCCGAACTCGGTCAGCGGCGCCACCCCGGACGCGCGCCGCAACCGCGCCGTGACCGACCTGGTCGAGCCGGGTTCGACGATGAAGCCGCTGACCGTGGCCACCGCGCTGCAGAACCACGTGGTCACCCCGGACACCATCATCGACACCAATCCGGGCTACCTGACGCTGGGCCGCTTCACGATCCGCGACGTGCCGCGCAACAACGGCGTGCTCAACGTGACCGGCGTGATCACGCGCAGCTCCAACATCGGCGCGGCCAAGATCGCCGCCAAGCTGCCGGACGACACCTTCTACCAGTCGGTGCGCAACTTCGGCTACGGCAGCGCGCCGCACAGCGGCTTCCCGGGTGAGTCCAGCGGCGTGGTCGCCGCGCCGGGCAGCCCGAGCTGGTACGGCACGACCAAGACCACCATGTCCTACGGCTACGGCCTTTCGGTCACCCCGCTGCAGATCGCCCAGGCGTACGCGGCGCTGGGCAATGGCGGCAAGCTGATCCCCCCGACCTTCGTGAAGGGCCAGCGCAGCGAGTCGCGCCAGGTGGTCAGCCCGGAAGTGGCGCACACGGTGATCAGCATGATGGAGACGGTGGTCACCCAGGG
>JAFADB010000110.1 GCA_023425225.1 Pseudomonadota bacterium | reverse complement strand
GCCGTAGGGGCTGAAGCCGGGCGTGGCGTGATCCGACGGGAAGCTCGGCGCGTTGCCCGGGTGCCCGTACGGGTGCTTGCGCTGTCCTTGCCCCTGTCCCTGGCCCTGGCCGCCGCCGGCCCCCCGTGGCGCCTGCCCGGGCCGGCCGGTACCGGGGCCCTTGGGCTTGCGTGCCTGGCCGCCCGGGCCGGCATTGCGGTGCCCGCTCGGGCCGGTGCTCACGCCTTCGGGCACGTACCAGCTGCGGAATGCGGCGGGGTTGCCCTCGGGCAGGGAGCGGTCGCCCTTCTGCTTGCGCTGCTTGAACGGCTTCTGCGACTGCTTGGCCGCGGCCTCGCCGGTCACGGTCAGGCCGCCCTTGAAACCGCCCTTGCCGCGGCCCCGGCCGCGGTCCTCGCGCACGTTGTCGAAGCGGCGCAGCTCGCGGCCTTCGTCGGCGGTGTTGTGGCCGTTGACGTAGGCCGTGGCCTGGCCGCCGTCGCGGCCGACGCGCACGGTGGTGCGCGCGGCGCGGCGCTGGCCGATCACCGGCTGCAGGGTCAGCGCCGAGGGCGTGCCTTCCTCCAGGTTCAGCTCCTTGCGCAGGGCCTCGACCTGGGCGGGCGGCAGCTCGGCCGAATGCCCGCGCAGCAGCTCGCGCGGCAGCGCCACCGTGCCGTAGCGGGTGCGCTTGAGGCGGCTGACCTGGCAGCCCTGCGATTCCCACAGGCGGCGCACCTCGCGGTTGCGGCCTTCCTTGACGGTCACCTGGAACCAGTCGTGCGAGTCGGTGCCGCCGATCTTCTCGATCTCGTCGAACTTGGCCGGGCCGTCCTCCAGCGCCACGCCGCGGGCGAGGCGATCGACCACGGCATCGGGAACGTGCTCCTGGCCTTCCGGGGCCCGCACCCGCACCACGTACTCGCGCTCGATCTCGAAGGAGGGGTGCATCATCGCGTTGGCCAGCTCGCCGTCGGTGGTGAGCAGCAGCAGGCCGGTGGTGTTGATGTCCAGGCGGCCGATGGCGATCCAGCGCGCGCCCTTGAGCGCGGGCAGGGCGTCGAACACGGTCGGGCGGCCCTCCGGGTCCTCGCGGGTGGTCACCTCGCCCTCGGGCTTGTTGTAGACCAGCACGCGCGCCGGCTCGCTCAGCGCGCTGGCCACGAAGGTCTTGCCGTCCAGCTCGATGCGGTCGCCGCTCTTGACGGACATGCCGGTCTGGGCGGTCTCGCCGTTGACCTTGACCAGGCCGTCGGCGATGCGCTGCTCCAGCGCGCGGCGCGAGCCCAGGCCGGCCTGTGCCAGGACCTTGTGCAGGCGCTCTTCCAGGCGCGGGTGCTCGGGGGCGTCGTGCTTGAGCGAGAGCTTGTTCAACGACAGCTTGCGGGGGGTGTCACTCATCTACATGTGCTCCGGCCGGTGCATCGGCTGCGGCCTCTGGGTGGTCGGCGCCCGCGGGCGCCGGGGAAGGTTCGGTACCGGCCTGCGGGATATCCGCGGCGGCGGGGGAGTCGTCGGGGCCGGCCGCCGCTGGCGGCATGCCCGGATCGGGGAGGGGGGCGGCGACCGGCGCGAGGGCGGCGGGGTCCGGAGCGTCGCGTTCCAGCGGCAGCTGCGGTTCCAGCTCGCCGAAGTCCTTCAGCTCGGACAGCGGCGGCAGGTCGTCCAGGCGCCGGAGGCCGAAGTAGTCCAGGAACGCCTTGGTGGTGCCGAACAGCGCCGGCCGGCCGGGCACGTCGCGGTGGCCGACCACGCGGATCCACTCGCGTTCCTCCAGTGCCTGGATGATGTTGCTGCTCACCGCCACGCCGCGCACCTGCTCGATCTCGCCGCGGGTGATCGGCTGGCGGTAGGCGATCAGCGCCAGCGTCTCCAGGGTGGCGCGGGTGTACTTGGTGCGGCGCTCGGTCCACAGCCGCGCCACCCACGGATGCACCGCGGCCTTGACCTGGAAACGGAAGCCGGAGGCGACCTCGACCAGCTCCACGCCGCGCTCGGCGCAGGCCTCGCGCAGCTGTTCCAGCGCCTGCTCGATGCTGCCCGGCGGCGCCGGGGCCTCCTCGGGGAACAGCTCGTACAGCTGCGCCACCGTCAGCGGCTGGCTGGAGGCGAGGAGGGCGGCTTCCACGATCGGGGCGATCAGGCTCGAATCCATGCGCAGGTCCGGGTCAGGCGGGCTCGGCGGCGGCATCGCCGCCGTCCTCGTCGAACTCGCTGGAGAACTGCAGCGGTTCGTTGGTGTTGTTCAGCGCCAGCGACTTGACGTAGATCGGCGCCAGCGGCGCTTCCTGCACCAGGTCCAGCAACTGTTCCTTGGCCAGCTCCAGCATGGCCAGGAAGGTGACCAGCACGCCGAGGCGGCCTTCCTCGGCGGTGAACAGGCTCTCGAAGCGGTGGAAGGCGCCATCGCCCAGCCGCCCCAGCACCTCGCCCATGCGCTGGCGCACGCTCAGCGCCTCGCGCTTGATCGCGTGGCCGCTGAACAGCTCGGCGCGCTTGAGCACGTCGTGCAGGGCCAGCAGCATCTCCTTGAGTTCCACCGGCGGCGGCAGGCGGATGGTGGAGCGGTCCGGCACGAAGGCGGTCGCCGCGACGGTGTCGCGATCCAGCCGGGGCAGGGCGTCCAGGTCCTCGGCGGCCTGCTTGAAGCGCTCGTATTCCTGCAGGCGCCGCACCAGGTCCGCGCGCGGGTCGTCCTCCACGCCTTCCTCGGCCGGCGGACGCGGCAGCAGCATGCGCGACTTGATCTCGGCCAGGATCGCGGCCATCACCAGGTATTCGGCCGCCAGCTCGAAGCGCAGCTCCTGCATCACGTTGATGTAGTCCACGTACTGCCGGGTGATCTCGGCCACGGGGATGTCGAGGATGTCCAGGTTCTGCCGGCGGATCAGGTACAGCAGCAGGTCCAGCGGGCCTTCGAAGGCGTCCAAAATGACTTCCAGCGCATCGGGCGGAATGTACAGATCCTGCGGGATCTGCAGCACCGGCTGCCCATGCACCACCGCCAGCGGCATTTCCTGCTGCTGCGGCGCATTCGGCTGGCTTGGCGGATTCGCGTCTTGCGCGAGTTCGGATGTCATCGGTTCGACGTCAGGGGTGTTGCGGTAGCCGGAAACGGCCCCGGAGGCTTCCGGCGGCGCGCTGGGCGATCTTCGTTGCTTCCATTCCGTGCGGAACGGGTTCCCACATCAACAAACAAGGCGCGCCGCATGGACCATGCGGGTGCCGGACAGCGAGAAGGTGGTCTGCGCCTCGCGGGTGGGGCAGCGAATCGATCGTCGGGGTGGACTGCGGGCCAGGTGGCCGACGGGCCGCTGCAAACCGGTTGCGCGAAATTGTGGTCAAGGGTAATGCCTGCGGGCAGACAGTGTCCAGTGGCCGCGCGATAGAATCGTTGCGGCATTCATCTGTGCACGGCATGAGGAGCAGGCGACGTGTGGTACGTGATCGAAGGGTACGACGGGCAGGACGTGCTGGAAGGCCGCCGCACGGCGCGGCCGGCGCACCTGGCGCGGCTGCAGGCGCTGCAGGACGCCGGCAGGTTGCTGTTGGCCGGCCCGTGCCCGGCGATCGATGCCGAGGATCCGGGCGCGGCGGGCTACAGCGGCAGCGTGGTGGTGGCCGAGTTCGAGTCGCTGGAGGCCGCGCGCGACTGGGCCGATGCCGATCCCTACATGGCCGCGGGAGTCTATACGCGGGTGCAGGTGCGCCCGTTCCGCAAGGTGCTGCCATGAGCGGGGCGGATGCCGGCGTGCGCGTGGAGCGCATCCGCCAGGCGTTGCAGTCGGCGTTCTCGCCGGTGTCGCTGGAGGTGGTGGACGACAGCGCGCGCCATGCCGGCCATGCCGGCGCGCGAGACGGCCGCGGCCATTTCAACGTGGCGATCGTCAGCCGCGCATTCGCCGGCATGGCGCCGCTGGCCAGGCACCGCGCCGTGTACGCCGCGCTCGGGGACATGATGCAGACCGACATCCATGCCTTGTCCATCCAGGCCAATGTGCCGGCGGCGAACTGATCGGCCGATGCGTGCCGCATAGTGTCGCAGGGCGTCGGTTTCGGTGTGTAGGTCCGGCATGTTCGCGCGGGGTTTGGCGTAAGATGCGCGCACTTTGACGCTGTGCAGCAGCTTGATTCCCTCCGCATTTCCGCTTCAACGCATTGAAGGGACAGGGTTTTCATATACCCCGAAGGTAGGGGTTCCGGCAGCGCATGTAAGCGTTTACAGTCCGCCCCATTCCTGTTCGCTACCGTGGAGGGCGGCGGTGTGAGGAAGGCGGGAATCACCATCAAGGACGTGGCGCGCGAGGCGCGTGTCTCCGTTGCCACCGTTTCGCGGGCCATGAACGGCCACGAGAACGTGGCCGAAGGCGTGCGGGCCCATGTCATGGCCGTGGCCGAGCGCCTGCGCTACACGCCGCACGCCGCCGCGCGCAGCCTCAGCAGCCGCAGCACCCAGACCATCGGCGTGGTGCTGCCGGAACTGCACGGCGAATTCTTCTCCGAACTGATCCGCGGGATCGAGAAGGTGGCGCGCACGCACGACTGGCACCTGCTGGTGTCCAGCTACCATGGCGCGCCGGAAGCGCAGGGGCGCGCGCTGCGCTCGATGCGCGGGCGCGTGGACGGGCTGCTGGTGCTGTCGCCGTACGCCGACCAGCCCGGGTTCCTCACCGACAACCTGCCGCAGGCGCTGCCGGCGGTGCTGATCAATACCCAGCTCGACGAGGGCGCCGGCTATCCGGTGCTGAGCGTGGACAACCATGCCGGCGCCGTGGCGATGACCGAGCACCTGCTGGCCGCCGGGCACCGCGACATCGCCTTCATCAGCGGGCCGGAGATCAATTTCGATTCGCGCGAACGCCGTCGCGGCTTCCGCGAGGTCATCGCGCGCCACGCCGCCGCGGGCGCGTGCGGGCGCGAGCTGGCGGGCGAGTTCACCGAGGCGTCGGGCTACCGCGCCGGGCTGGAGCTGCTGGGATCGGGCGAGTTGCCCGACGCGGTGTTCGCCGCCAACGACATGATGGCGCTGGGCTGCCTGTTCGCACTCACCCACGCCGGCAAGCGCGTGCCCCGCGACGTGGCGCTGGCCGGGTTCGACGACATTCCGCTGGCGCGCCTCGTTGACCCGTCCTTGACGACCATGCGGGTCAATATCGCGGACCTTGGCGAACAGGCGATGCGACGGTTGCTGAAACTGATCGAACACGATTCGAACGAATCCGAGCGTCGCGACCTGATGCCCGAGCTGATCATCCGCGCCTCCAGCGCGGAGAAACCTCCTGCGAGCCAACCCTGAGACCTTTCCGGCGCGACGGATGATGCCGCGCATCTCATCGTCCACCCGGCTTTTCCTTTACGGCCCGACCGGGCCGACCACCCGAGCAGAACGCAACATGAAACACATGCAAACCACCCTGGGAGGGGACCGTCATGAAATCCCATGAGAATTCGAGCCGCAGCAGACATCCGGCCCGCCGATTGCTGAGCTGCGCGCTGGCCAGCTGCCTGGTGCTGGGCGCCGCTCCCGCCTTCGCGCAGAGCACCGCGGCCACCATCCGCGGCCAGGTGATGGCCGATTCGACGCCAGCCGCCGCCGCCACGGTGACCGCGACCAACATCAGCACCGGCCTGACCCGCACCGTGCAGACCGGCCAGAACGGCAGCTACTCGGTGGCCGGCCTGCCGCCGGGCAACTACCGCATCGACGTCGACGCCAACGGCCAGACCAGTTCGCAGACGCTGACCGTGCAGGTCGGCCAGACCGCAACGCTCAACCTGGGCGTGGGCGGCGTGGCCGAAAGCGCCGGCGGTCCGGCCACCACGCTGGATGCCGTGCAGGTCACCGCGCCGCAGGTGGTCGTGGAGACCAAGACCTCCGAGATCGCCACCTACGTCACGCCGCAGCAGATCCAGGCGCTGCCGCAGGGCACGCGCAACTTCCTCGCCTTCGCCGACACCGTGCCGGGCATGACGTTCGAGCAGAACCCGAGCAACGGCGCGACCAAGCTGCGCGGCGGCGTGCAGAGCGCCAACAACGTCAACGTCTACATCGACGGCGTGGGCCAGAAGAACTACGTCACCCAGGGCGGCCTGACCGGCCAGGATTCCAGCCGCGGCAACCCGTTCCCGCAGCTGGCCATCGGCGAGTACAAGGTCATCACCTCCAACTACAAGGCCGAGTACGACCAGATCAGTTCGGCCGCGGTGACCGCCGCCACCAAGTCCGGCACCAACGAGTTCTCCGGTTCGTTCTTCTGGGACTACACCAACCAGGACTGGCGCGAGGCGCGCGAGAGCGAGAAGAACGGCGTGGGCAAGACGCCGTCTTCGGAAAAGCAGTACGGCGCCGCGTTCGGCGGGCCGATCGTCAAGGACAAGGCGCACTTCTTCGTGACCTACGAGGGCAAGGAGTACAACGCGCCGCAGGACCTGACCCCGGGCGAGGGCCGCACCGCCGCCGACCTGCCGCAGGCCTGGCGCGACCAGCTCGGCGCGGCCAGCACACCGTTCAAGGAAGACCTGTACTTCGGCAAGCTGGACTGGTCGATCAACGACGAGAACCTGGTCGACCTGACCTACAAGCGCCGCGAGGAAAGCGACATCGGCAACGTCGGTGGCCAGAGCGCGCGCAGCTACGGCACCGATACCGGCGTCACCGACGACCGCTACGACCTGCACTGGCAGTTCTCCAATACCGATTGGCTCAACGACGCCCATCTCACCTACGAGAAGTCGTTCTGGACCATGGCGCCGGCCAACTACGGCAACGGCATGGTGCTGACCGACGGCACCGCCAACGACGGCCGGCAGATCTTCCGCATCGGCGGCGGTAACGGCGGCCTGCAGGACAAGGGCCAGAAGGGCTGGTCGTTCCAGAACGACACCACCTTCTTCGGCTGGGAAGGCCATGCCGTCAAGTTCGGCGTGAAGTACAAGCAGGTGGACCTGGACGTCACCGAGCAGCAGCCCTACAACCCGCAGTTCTACTACGACATCAACCAGGGCGGCACGGTGCCGTACTACGTGCGCTTCGGCAGCCCGGCGGAGGGTACCGGCGGCGGCGTGGCCACCTCCAAGAACAAGCAGTTCGGCATCTACATCCAGGACGACTGGGATGTCACCGATCGCCTGACCCTGAACCTGGGCGTGCGCTGGGACTACGAGAAGACCCCGTCGTACCTGGACTTCGTCACCGATGCGGACGTGCTGGCCTCGCTCAACAGCGTGGATGAGCAACCCGGCGCGGCGCCGGGGCAGACCTACGCGCAGACGCTGGCGCTGGGCGGCATCGACATCAGCCGCTACATCAGCACCGGCAACAACCGCAAGGCGTTCAAGAACGCCATCCAGCCGCGCCTGGGCTTCTCCTACGACCTGAGCGGCGACGAGCGGCATGTGGTGTTCGGCGGCATCGGCCGTGCCTACGATCGCAACCTGTTCGACTACCTGCAGCTCGAGCGGACCAAGGCCTCGTTCCCGACCCGGTCGTTCTCGATCAACTCGCCGGGACATGCCTGCGACCTCACGGCCTCGGACTGCCTGGACTGGGACACCCAGCTGCTCGACCGCGACTACCTGATGTCGCTGGCGACCTCGAGCCAGGCCGGCCGCGAGGTATGGATGTTCGACAACGAACTGAAGACGCCGCACTCCGACCAGATCAGCCTGGGCATCCGCAACGGCTTCACGCTGGCCGGCAAGGACTGGAACAGCTCGGTCACCCTGCAGCACATCCGCTACAAGGACGGCCTGCTGATCATGCGCGGCAATCGTCGCGGCGACGGCAGCTACTACGACGATACCGGCAGTCCGTGGACCGGTGGCGGGCTGCCCGGCCTGGGCGGGCTGATCATTGCGACCAACGGCTTCGAATCCAAGAGCAACGCGCTGCTGCTCGGCCTGGACAAGCCGTACACGGACGAGAGCCCGTGGAACTTCAATGTGTCCTACACCTTCACCGATGCCAAGCAGAACCTGCACGAGCAGGATCCGACCTATGGCTGGTACTACCCCGGTGGCAGCTGGTACAGCGGTGGCTGGGTGCCGCGCCACCGCCTGGTGCTGAGCGGTTTCACCGACCTGCCGTGGGGCATCAACCTGTCCGGCAAGCTGGTGCTGGCCTCGCAGATCCGCCGCTGGTCCGATGGCTCCACCACCGATCCGGCCACGCCGGCCAACCCGATCGAGATCCGCAGCTTCACGCCCAGCGGTTCGATCGGCTACAAGCAGTTCGACATGTCCCTGACCAAGACCTGGGACACGGGAACCGACCTGAAGTTGAAGATCCGCGCCGACGTGCTCAACGTCTTCAACTGGACCAACTGGGACACCTACGCGATCAACTGGACCAACGACAACATCTCGCGGTCGAACCAGTACCAGACGCGTACCTTCAAGCTCTCCTTCGGGCTTGACTGGTAAGGACCGAGCCGCGCCGCCGCCATCGCGCGATGGTGGCGGCGCGTGTCCGTACAGGTGACGCACAGCCTGCCCCGTGGGGCGGGCTGAGGCTTACGTTATTATGTAATCGTTTCCACGGGGTTCGATCCTGATGGCTTTCCGATCCACCCGCTTGATTCCCATGGTGCTGGCCGTCGCCGGCATGTTCGTACTCGCATCGTGCCAGGACCGGCAGGCAGCGCAGGAAAAGAAGAAGGTGGAGGTCATCCTGATCGAGGCGCAGCTTCCGCCCAGGCCGGTCAAGCCGGAATTGCCGCCGTTGTTCTCCGACATCGAGCGGCGCACGTTCCAGTTCTTCTGGGACACCACCAACGAGGTCAACGGGCTCACGCCCGACCGCTTCCCGTCGCGGCCGTTCGCCAGCATCGCCTCGGTCGGCTTCGCGCTGACCGCCTATCCGATCGGCATCGAGAACGGCTGGGTCAGCCGCAACCAGGCGATCGACCGCACGCTGACCACGCTGCGCTTCTTCCGCGACCTGCCGATGGGGCCGCAGCGCACCGGCAGGGCCGGTTACAAGGGGTTCTACTACCACTTCCTGGACATGCAGGACGGTCGCCGCTACGACAGCTGGGTGGAGCTTTCCAGCGTGGACACGGCGCTGCTGCTGATGGGCGCGCTGTTCGCCCAGTCCTACTACGACGGCGACGACGCGCGCGAGAAGGAGATCCGCCAGATCGCCGACACGCTCTACCGGCGCGTGGACTGGACCTGGCTGCAGCAGCGCAAGCCGCTGGTGTCGATGGGCTGGTTCCCGGAAAGCGGCTTCATCGACCACGACTGGATGGGCTACAACGAGGCGATGATGCTGTACATCCTCGCCCTGGGCTCGCCGACCCATCCGGTCGATCCCGATGCGTGGACGGTGTGGACGCGCACCTACAACAACGACTGGGGCGTGTACCAGGGGCAGGAATACCTGTCGTTCGGGCCGATGTTCGGCCACCAGTACAGCCATGTCTGGATCGATTTCCGCGACATCCAGGACCAGTACATGCGCGAGCGCGGCATCGACTACTTCCTCAACAGCCGCCGCGCCGCGCTGGCCCAGCGCGACTACGCCATCGACAATCCGCGCAAGTGGAAGGGCTACGGCGAGAATGTGTGGGGCCTGACCGCCAGCGACGGCCCGCAGAACACCCAGCAGGACTACCGCGGCGAGATGCGCGAGTTCCGCCACTATTCCTCGCGCGGGGCCGGCCTGCGCGAGAACTTCGACGACGGCACCATCGCCCCCACCGCGGCGATCGCCTCGGTGGTGTTCGCGCCGGAGGTGGTGATCCCGGCCACCCAGGAGATGCACAAGCGCTTCGGCGACTACATCTATTCCAGCTACGGCTTCCTGGACTCGTTCAATCCCAGCTTCGATTACGACATCCCGCTCAAGACCGGGCGGCTGGTGCCGGGCAAGGGCTGGGTGGCCAGCGACTACATCGCCATCGACCAGGGGCCGATCCTGACGATGATCGCCAACTACCGCAACGAGTTCGTCTGGGACGTGATGAAGAAGAACAGGTACATCCGCCGCGGCCTGGAGCGGGCGGGGTTCAGCGGTGGCTGGCTGACGCCGGAGGGCGAGGAGCCGCCGGCGCCGCAGAAGGACGAGCAGGCCGCCGCGGCTCGCGCGATCGGCATAGCCGAGTCGCGCGCGGCGGCCGCCGAGGCGCAGCAGGATGCCGCGCAGCGCACCCAGCAACGCCCGGAATGACGCCGACGCCATGAACGCGCGCAGGCTGTCGCTGCTTCTGCTGCTGGGCATCGCGCTGGTGGTGCTGGGCGGCTGCGCGCGCGATGACGATGCGCGCACGACGCTGCGCTTCTGGGCGATGGGGCGCGAGGCCGAGGTCGTCGGCGCGCTGATTCCCGAGTTCGAACGGGCCAACCCCGGCATCCGCGTCGAGGTGCAGAACATCCCGTGGACCGCCGCGCACGAGAAGCTGCTGACCGCCTTCGCCGCCGACGGCCTGCCCGACGTGTGCCAGCTGGGCAACACCTGGGTGCCCGAGTTCGCCGCGCTCGACACGCTCGAGCCGCTGCAGCCGTACGTGGACCGTTCCGCGGTGGTGGACCCGTCCGACTACTTCCCCGGCATCTGGGACACCAGCGTGATCGACGGCCAGGTGGTCGGCATCCCCTGGTACGTGGACACGCGCCTGCTGTTCTACCGCAAGGACCTGCTGCGCAAGGCCGGCATCCGGCGGCCGCCAGCCACCTGGGCCGAATGGGAGCAGGCCATGGCCGCGGTCAAGCGCGAGGCCGGGCCGTCGCGCTACGCGGTGCTGATGCCGCTCAACGAGTTCGAGCAGCAGCTGTCGTTCGCGCTGCAGCAGCCCGACCCGCTGCTGCGCGACAACGACGACTACGGCAATTTCCGCAGCCCCGGCTTCCGCAAGGCACTGGCGTTCTACGCCAACACGTTCGAGCAGGGCTGGGCGCCGAAGATGTCCGAGACGCAGATCTCCAACGTCTGGGACGAGTTCTTCAACGGCTTCTTCGCCTTCTACGTGTCCGGCCCGTGGAACATCCGCGAGTTCAACCGGCGTCAGCCACCGGCGTTGAAGGGGCAGTGGGGCACCGCGCCGCTGCCGGGCCCGGACGGGGCCGGCGTCGGCATCGCCGGCGGCACCAGCCTGGTGGTGTTCCGCTCCTCGCGCAACAAGCAGGCGGCGTGGAAGCTGATCGAGTTCCTGTCGCAGCCGCAGATCCAGCAGCGCTTCCACGCCATGATCGGCGACCTGCCGCCGCGGCGCAGTACCTGGGAATTCCCGTCGCTGGCCGACGATCCGCTGGCCCACGCCTTCCGCGAGCAGCTCGAGAAGGTGAAGCCGACGCCGAAGGTGCTGGAGTGGGAGCGCATCGTGCAGGAGCTGCGCATCGTCACCGAGCGGGTGGTGCGCGGCGGCGAGAGCCAGGACGAGGCGGTGAAGGACCTGGACCGCCGGGTGGACGAGATCCTGGCCAAGCGGCGCTGGATCCAGGAGCACGATCGCAAGGCCGCAGCGGCCGGGGAGGCACCATGAAGCGCGGTTCCCTTGCCGGATGGATCTTCGCCGGCCCGGCGCTGATCGTGATCGGCGTGTTCTTCGGCCTGCCGGTGCTGTCGGCGCTGGCATTGAGCGTCACCGATTTCGACCTGTACGCGCTGGCCGACGTGCAGCACCTGCGCTTCGTCGGGCTGGCCAATTACCTGGACCTGCTGCAGACGCCGATCTTCTGGAAGTCGCTGGGCAACACCACCTATTTCGTGGTGGTCGGCGTGCCGATGTCCATCGGCCTGTCGCTGGCGGCGGCCATGCTGCTCAACGCCAAGGCGGCGCGGTTCAAGGCGCTGTTCCGCACCGCGCTGTTCGCCCCGGTGGTGACCACGCTGGTGGCGGTGGCGGTGATCTGGCGCTACCTGTTCCACACCAGCTACGGCCTGGTGAACTGGGCGCTGGGCCATGTCGGCATCGGCCCGGTCGACTGGCTGGGCGATCCGCGCTGGGCAATGCCGACGATCATGCTGTTCGCGGTGTGGAAGAACTTCGGCTACAACATGGTGATCTTCCTGGCCGGCCTGCAGGGCATCCCGCAGGACCTGTACGAGGCCGCGCGCATCGACGGCGCCAGCCGCTGGCAGCAGTTCCTGCACATCACCCTGCCGATGCTCGGGCCGGTGCTGCTGGTGGTCGGCGTGATCACCGTGTCCGGCTACTTCCAGCTGTTCGCCGAGCCCTACGTGATGACCCGCGGCGATCCGCTGCAGAGCACGGTCAGCGTGCTGTACTTCATGTTCGAGGAAGGCTTCAAGTGGTGGAACCTGGGCCGTGCCTCGGCGGTGGCGTTCATGCTGTTCCTGATCATCCTGGCGGTGACCACCATCATGCTGCGCTTCGGGCGCCGGAAGGGGGTGGTATGAGCCGCGACGTCGGCGATTCGCGCTGGAGCGGCTGGCTGGTCAACTGCGCGCTGGTGGCGCTGTCGCTGGTCAGCCTGGCGCCGCTGCTGTGGATGCTGTCGGTGTCGTTCATGCCCAGCGGCCAGGCCAGCCATTTCCCGCCGCCGCTGCTGCCTACCGGCGCCACGCTGGAGAACTACCACGAGCTGTTCGCGCGCACCGGCATGGGCCGCAACTTCGCCAACAGCCTGCTGGTGTCCGGCGCCATCACCCTGGGCTCGCTGCTGATCAACACCATGGCCGGCTACGCGTTCGCCAAGCTGCGCTTCCGCGGCCGCGAGCGCATCTTCCAGGTGCTGCTGGCGGCGCTGGTGATCCCGGCGCAGGTGGCGATGCTGCCGCTGTTCCTGCTGATGAAGCAGCTGCACCTGGTCAACAGTTTCGGCGGCGTCATCGTGCCGGCGCTGGCCACCGTGTTCGGCATCTTCCTGGTGCGGCAGTGCGCGCGCAGCATCCCCGACGAACTGCTGGAGGCGGCGCGCATCGACGGCGCCGGCGAGCTGCGCATCTTCTTCCAGATCGTGCTGCCGATGCTCAAGCCGGTGCTGGTGACGCTGACCATCTTCACCTTCATGGCGGCATGGAACGACTTCATGTGGCCGCTGATCGTGCTGACCGACCAGCAGCACTACACGCTTCCGGTGGCGCTGGCCACGCTTTCGCGCGAGCACATCCAGGACGTGGAGATGATGATGGCCGGCGCGGTGGTGACGGTGATCCCGGTGCTGGCGCTGTTCCTGCTGCTGCAGCGCTACTACATCCAGGGCCTGCTGCTGGGAAGCGTGAAGGGGTGAGGGCATGTGCACGCCCAGCACCGGACGTGCGTCCAATCGCCCAGCCGTGGATGCGTTGCGGCTCCCTCCCTCCCTTGCGAAGCAGGGGAGAGTTGGGGAAGGGGGCCGTTGCCGCCTTGCTCCGGATGCGACTGCAAGCAAGGCAGGTGGACGCCTGCGATCCACCGGCTCGCGCCGCTGCCGACGCCCGGCCGCGCCGCTGCGGCCATGAGGCGCCGACGGCGATGAACGCGTCGCCACGCGCCGGGACGTGACCGCGCAGGGCGGGCATCTGCAAGAATCGGCGACAGCACAAGCAACCCCGTGAACCACCGGACCGACAGGAAAGCGAAGACGATGCGATCGACCAGCGACAGGCATTGGAGGATGTGGCGGCCGATGGCGCTGTTGCTGGCGGCGTGGGCCCCGCCCACGTTCGCCGCCTCCCCGGCGATGCTCGACGACTTCAACGACGTGTCGGCCTGGCAGGTGGTGACCTCAAACCAGGTCAGCGGGAAGCTGCGCCAGGTCGCCGGCAACGGCGGGGGACACGGCCTGTGCCTGGACTACGACTTCAATGGCGTGTCCGGCCATGCCGGCATCCGCCGTGCGTTGCCGATCCAGTATCCGGACAACTACCAGTTCAGCTTCGACATCCGCGGCGATTCGCCCGCCAACGACCTGCAGTTCAAGCTGATCGACGACAGCGGCGACAACGTGTGGTGGGTCAACCGTCCCGGTTACGCGTTCCCCCGGAACTGGACCCCGGTGCGCTACCGCAAGCGGCAGATCGACAAGGCATGGGGGCCGGATCCGGACAAGACCCTGCGCAGCAGCGCGCAGGTCGAGTTCACCATCTACAACAAGGTCGGCGGCAAGGGCACGGTGTGCTTCGACCGGCTGGCGTTGCAGTCGCTGCCGCCGCCGGACACCTCGCCCTACACCGCGCTGGCCAGCACCGACACCGCACCGGCGCTGGAGCAGCGCATCGCCGACGGCAAGCCGGAAACCTTCTGGCTCAGCGCCGGGGTCAAGCAGCAGACGGTGACGCTGGACCTGGGCAAGGCGCGCGAGTTCGGCGGCGCCATCGTGCAGTGGGTGCCTGGACTGGAGGCGTCGCGCTACTCAGTCAGCGGATCGGTCGACGGGCGCAGCTGGCGCAAGCTGCGCGAGGTCGTGGCCGGCGCCGGCGGCACCGACTGGCTGGCATTGCCCGACAGCGAGGCGCGCTACCTGCGCTTCGACCTGGTGGACGGGCCGAACTGGCGCTACGGCATCAAGGAGATCACGCTGCAGCCGCTGGCCTTCGCCGACACGCCCAACCATTTCATCGAGTCGCTCGCGGCGCAGCAGCCGCGGGGGCTGTTTCCGCGCGGATTCAGCGGCGAGCAGCCGTACTGGACCATCGTCGGCCTGGACGGCGGCAGCGAGCAGGGCCTGATCGGCGAGGATGGCGCGATCGAGGTGGGCCGCGGCGGCTTCAGCCTGGAGCCGTTCGTGCTGGTGGACGGCCAGCAGCGCATCAGCTGGGCCGACGTCGGCAGCGAGCAGAGCCTGCTGGACGACTACCTGCCCATCCCCAGCGTCAACTGGCACCACCAGCAGCTGGACCTGAAGGTCACCGCCTTCGTGCAGGGCCAGCCGCAGCAGGCCCAGCTGGTGGCGCGCTACAAGCTGCAGAACACCGACAAGCAGCCGCACGACTACACCCTGGCGCTGGCGGTGCAGCCGTTCCAGGTCAATCCGCCGAGCCAGTTCCTCAACACCGTCGGCGGCGTCAGCCGGATCAACGCGATCGCGCTCGATGGCGGCACGGTCAGCGTCAACGGCAAGCCGCGCGTGTTCGCAGCGCAGGCACCGGACGCGGGCTTCGTCAGCGCGTTCGACAGCGAGATGGCGACCATGCACCTGGGCCGGGGACAGTTGCCCGCCACCCGCAACGTCGAGGACGCCACCGGGCTGGCCTCGGGCATGCTGCTGTACCGCTGGCGGCTGGAGCCGGGGCAGTCGCGCGAGGTGGCGCTGGTGGTGCCGCAGACCGGCAGCGCGCAGTTGCCCGCCGGGTTCGATGCCGAGCAGGCGCAACAGCAGGTGGCGCAGATGTGGCGCGGCAAGCTCGATCGCGTGCGGCTGCAGCTGCCGGGCGAGGGCAAGCCGATGGCCGACACCCTGCGCACCGCGCTGGCGCACATGCTGATCTCGCGCGTCGGCCCGCGCCTGCAGCCGGGCACGCGCTCGTACTCGCGCAGCTGGATCCGCGATGGCGCGATGATCTCCGAAGGCCTGCTGCGGCTAGGCCGCGAGGACGCGGTGCGCGACTACGTGCGGTGGTACGCGCCGTTCCAGTTCGCCGACGGCATGGTGCCGTGCTGCGTGGACGACCGCGGCAGCGACCCGGTGCCGGAGAACGACAGCCATGGCGAACTGATCTTCAACATCGCCGAATACTGGCGCTACACCGGCGACCGCGCCTTCCTCGAAGGCATGTGGCCGCACGTGCAGGGCGCCTACGACTACATGGAGCGGCTGCGGCTGAGCGAGCGCACCGAGGCCAACCGGGCGCTCAACGCCGCCTTCTACGGGATGATGCCGGCCTCGATCAGCCACGAGGGCTACTCGGCCAAGCCGATGCATTCGTACTGGGACAACTTCTGGGCGCTGCGCGGCTACAAGGACGCGCTGGCGATCGCGCAGGCGCTGGACCAGCCCGAGCAGGCCGAGCGCATGCTCGCCTCGCTGGAAGAGTTCCGCCAGGACCTGGCCGCCTCGCTGGCCGCGGCCACCCAGGCCCACGGTATCGGCTATCTGCCCGGTTCGGCCGAGCTGGGCGACTTCGACCCGACCTCGACCACCATTGCGCTGGCGCCGGGCGGCGAGCAGGGCCGGTTGCCGCAGGCGCTGCTGGAAACCACTTTCGAGCGCTACTGGCAGCAGTTCGAGCAGCGCCGCGACGGCACCCGGGAGTGGAAGGACTACACCCCGTACGAGTGGCGCAACGTATCGGCCTTCGTGCGCCTTGGCTGGCGCGACCGCGCCTGGGACGCGGCGCAGTTCTTCTTCAAGGACCGCGCCCCGCAGGCCTGGAACCAGTGGGCCGAGGTGGTCTCGCATACGCCGCGGCAGCCGTTCTTCCTGGGCGACCTGCCGCATGCCTGGGTGGCTTCGGACTTCGTGCGCTCGGCGCTGGACATGTTCGCCTACGAGCGCGAGAGCGACGAAAGCCTGGTGCTGGCCGCGGGCCTGCCGGTGCGCTGGTTCGACGGCGCCGGCGTGGCGATCCGCGACCTGCGCACGCCCTACGGGCGGCTGGGGTATTCGATCCAGCGCAACGATCGCGTGCTGACGGTGAAGATCGCCGAGGGGCTGCTGTCGCCGTCCGGCGGGCTGGTGCTGCCATGGCCGTACCCGGGCAAGCCGGGACGGGCGCAGGTCAACGGCGAGACGGTGGACTGGGAGAACGGCGAGCTGCGCATCCGCCCGGTGCCGGCGACGGTGGTCATCGACCTGCCGGCGGCGGCCCTGCGCCGCGGAGGCGACCACTGACATGGACGGCCACGGCCACGGCATGGGCAAGGGGGATCGAGGCACGGCGCGACGATCTTCCAGTCCATGGCGGTCCGCGGCGTGGCTGCTGGCAGTGGGGTTGGCATTGGGCGTTCTCGCGGCGCCCGCGCCGGCACGGGCGCGCGACATGACCCTGGTGACGCTGAACCTGCACCACGACCGCGACGACTGGCCGGGCCGGCGCGAATACATCGCCGACGAGCTGCAGGCGCTGCAGCCGGACGTGGTCGCCCTGCAGGAGGTGCTCGAGCACGAGGACCTGCCCAACCAGGCCGCCTGGCTGGCCGGGCGGCTGGGGTACGACTACGAATTCACCTCGGTCGATCCGGTCGGCGCACCCAAGCGCTACGGCAACGCGCTGCTGACCCGGCGGCCGGTGCTGATGCGGCGGCAGCGCTGGCTGCAGCCGCTGGACGACTACCGCATGGCGGCGCAACTGCGCATCGACATCGACGGACAGCCGGTCAACGTCTATGTCACCCATCTCAACGAGCGCGCCGACGGCCAGGGCCGCCGCATCCGCACGCGACAGGTCGCCGACCTGCTGCGCTTCGTCGCCGAGACCGCGGACCAGGAACCGGTAGTGATCGCCGGCGACTTCAACAGCACCGCCGACGCCGACGACCTGCAGGCGCTGCGCAGCGGTTACGGCGACGGCTACGGCAGCGTGCATCGTGACAGCCGCGACGGCACGCTCAACATGGAGATCTACCGCAAACCGGCGCGGATCGACCACGTGTTCTTCCAGCAGCGGCGATTGCTGGCGCGCGAGGCGCGGATCATCTTCACCCAGCCCGACGCGCGCGGGCGCTGGGCCTCCGACCACTACGGCGTGTGGACGCGGCTGCAGTTCGCGTCCGACGAGGGTTCGCCGCCGGCGGATGCAGGACGCTAGAGCGGTTTCATTTATACATTCTGTAGGAGCACGCTCCCCCGGATCTCCTTCTCCCGCTTGCGAGGGAAGGTAGTGCGCAGCGCCGGGTGGGGGCTTTCGCTTTTGCTTGCCGATGCTCCAGGCAGCCCCCATCCGCCCTTCAGGCACCTTCCCCCGAAAAGGGGGCCGTGGCCCCGCAAGCGGGAGAAGGAGCATTGCTCGTTGCTGTTCTGGTCAGGGACCGGCTCTCCGGGCCTCTTCCCGCCGAGGCTGCCCGGTCCCGCAAGCGGGAGAAGGAAGCAACTTCGGCTACGCCCCGCGCGCCTGCCGCACGATGGCCGCGGCCGCGGCGGCACTGGCTTTCACCTTGTCCCACTGGCCCTCGGCCAGCCAGGCCTTCGGCACCATCCACGAGCCACCCACGCACGCCACGTTGGGCTGGGCGAGATAGTCGCCGGCATTGGTTTCGTTGATGCCGCCGGTCGGACACAGCTTCAGGTCGGGCAGCGGCCCGGCCAGGCCCTTGACCATCGCCAGCCCGCCGACCGCGGCGGCCGGGAACAGCTTGCACACGCGGAAGCCGTGCGCCGCCAGCGACAGCAGCTCGGTCGGGGTCGCCGCGCCGGGCACGGCGGGGATCGGCGCGTCGGCCAGCATGATCGCCAGCGACGGCGGGGTGCCGGGGGTGACCAGGAAGTCGGCCCCGGCGTCGATCGCCTGCAGCATCTGCAGCTCGCTCAGCACGGTGCCGGCGCCGATGACGATGTCCGGCAGCGCGCGCTTGAGGTGCGCCAGCGCCTCGATCGCCACCCGGGTGCGCAGGGTCAGCTCGATCGCCGGAAGCCCGCCCTCGAGTAGCGCATCGGCCACGCGCTGCGCCTGTTCCAGGGTATCGACGGTGACGACCGGTAGGATGCCTGCGTCGTGTAGCAGCTGTTCGGCCTTGGTCTGGTGTTCGGAAATGGTCATGAGCGTTCCTGTCTGTTGCCGGTTGCCGACGCGGTTCAGGCGTCCTTGGCTTCATGGGGGGCGATGGCGGCGGCGGGGTCGCAGCCGAGCTCGTATTCGGCGTCGTAATCCCAAATGTCGCCGTCGGGCGAGGGCGGGCCGCAGGAAATGGAGAGCGCGCCCTGGTCGGCCGGGCCCACCACGCGGCGGTTCATCGCGAACAGGTTGCGGCCCAGGTCGTGGCCGGCGGGGGCGGTGTTGGGCGCCAGTTCGCGCGCCTCCCACTCGGCGGCATCGACCAGCACCTCCAGGGTGCCGGCCTCGCCATCCAGGCGCACGATGTCGCCTTCGCGGATGCGCGCGATGGCGCCGCCGCGCGCCGCTTCCGGGGTGACATGGATCGCCGCCGGGATCTTGCCCGAGGCACCGGACAGGCGTCCGTCGGTGACCAGCGCCACGCGCCGGCCCTGGTTCTGCAGCAGCCCCAGCAGCGGCGCCAGCGAGTGCAGCTCGGGCATGCCGTCGGCGCGCGGGCCCTGGTAGCGCACCACGGCGACGAAGTCCTGCGGCAGCGCGCCGGCGGCGTGCAGCTTGTTGAGCACCTGCGGCGCATCGACCACCACCGCCGGCGCCTCGATGAAGCGGTACTGCGGCTTGACCGCCGAAAGCTTGATCAGCGCGCGGCCGAGGTTGCCGCGCAGCAGCCGCAGCCCGCCCTGGGCCTCGAACGGCTCGGTCGCCGGGCGTACCACCGCCGCGTCGCCGCTGGCCTCGGCCGCGGGCACGTAGGCCACGGTATCGTCGGCCAGCCGTGGCTCGTTGCCGTAGACGCGCATGCCGCCCGGCGCGATGGTGGTCAGGTCGTCGTGCATGAGCCCGGCATCCATCAGTTCGCGGAACACGAACGGCGTGCCGCCGGCGGCGGCGAAGCGGTTCACGTCGGCCTCGCCGTTGGGATACACGCGCGCCAGCAGCGGCACCACCTGCGAGATCGCGTCCATGTCGTCCCAGGTCAGCACGATGCCGGCCGCACGCGCCACCGCGATCCAGTGGATGGTGTGGTTGGTGGAGCCGCCGGTGGCCATCAGCGCGACGATGGCGTTGACGATGGCGCGCTCGTCGATCAGCCGGCCGATCGGGCGGAAGTCCTCGCCCAGCGCGGTCATCGCCAGTGCCCGCTCGGTGGCGGCGCGGGTCAGCAGTTCGCGCAGCGGGGTGCCGGGATTGACGAACGAGGAGCCGGGCAGCTGCAACCCCATCGCCTCCAGCAGCACCTGGTTGGAGTTGGCGGTGCCGTAGAAGGTGCAGGTGCCGGGCGCGTGGTAGGAGGCCGACTCGGCTTCCAGCAGCTCGGCGCGGCTGGCCTCGCCGGCGGCATAGCGCTCGCGTACCTCGGCCTTGAGCTTGTTGGGGATGCCCGGCGTCATCGGCCCTGCCGGGATGAACACCGCCGGCAGGTGGCCGAATGCCAGCGCGCCGATCAGCAGGCCGGGCACGATCTTGTCGCAGATGCCCAGGTAGACCGCGGCATCGAACATGTCGTGGCTCAGGCCGACCGCGGTGGCCTGGGCGATCACGTCGCGCGAGAACAGCGACAGCTCCATGCCGGCGCGGCCCTGGGTGACGCCGTCGCACATCGCCGGCACGCCGCCGGCCACCTGCGCGGTGGCTCCCAGGGCGCGGGCGGTGGCGCGGATGAGCTGCGGATAGCCCTCGTACGGCTCGTGGGCCGAGAGCATGTCGTTGTAGGCGGTGATGATGCCCAGGTTGGGCGTGGCGTCGCCGCGCAGGCGGCCCTTGTCGGTCGGTCCGCAGGCGGCGAAGGCGTGGGCCAGGTTGCCGCAGCTCAGGCGCGTGCGCGAGGGGCTGGAGCGCATCGCCGCGTCGATGCCGGCCAGGTAGGCCGCGCGCGAAGGCGCGCTGCGGCGGCGGATGCGTTCGGTGACGGCTTGGATGTCGGGATGCAGGCTCATTGGCATTCGGCTATGAGAAGGGCGGGAAAACAACCGCCATCGGTTTCAGGTCTCCGCACGGCAATGCGGTTGCCTGGGAAGGGGAGTGCACGCGGATACCAGCAGGCGGGGCGGCGTCATGCGCACCAGTGCACGCGCAGGCGCGGCCCGGGCAGGTCCATCGCCACGCGGATCGGGTACTCCATCGGGTCGTCGCCTTCGAGCGCGGCCTCCAGCACCCTGAGCTTGTCCTTGCCGCGCAGCAGCAGCATGCGGTTCTTCGCCCGCGCCAGGCCGGCCGGCGTGAGGGTGATGCGCAACGGCCACTTGTTGGCGCCGGCGCAGCCGGTGGCGTCGAGCGAGGTGTACAGGTGCTGGCTGGACAGGGCCTTGGGCAGGCCCAGCGAGCCGGGGAACAAGGACGCGGTATGGCCGTCGCCGCCCATGCCGAGCACCGCCAGGCACGGTGCCGCGGCATGCTGGGCATGCACGTTGGCGGCGTGCACGCATTCGGCCAGCGGCAGTCCGGGACGCACCAGCGGCTCGAAGTGCGCACCGTCGATGTGCTGCATCAGGCTGTGGCGCACCAGCCAGGCGTTGCTGTCACTGTCGTCGGGGGAAAGCCAGCGTTCGTCCACCAGGCCGACCTCGAGCCGGGACCAGTCCAGTTCCTCGTTCTCGGCCAGCGCTTCGTAGACCGGCCCGGGGGTGGTGCCGCCGGAAAGCAGCAGCCGTGCCTGCCCGTTGCGAAGGATCTCGTCGGCGAGGACGGTAGCGATCTCGCCGGCCACGCCTTCGGCCCAGTCCTCGGCGTCGTGGTAGCGGACCAGGGAAATGCGCGCGCTCGTCTGCACGGAAGGCTGGGGGGACGACGGCGTCATGGTCGGAATCCTCCTTTGCTGTTGCGCGCCAGGTCCACGGCATAGGCCGCAGCACCCAGCAGCCCGGGGTGGGGGTGCACCACCGCCATGGAGGGCACCCGGGACATGTTGGGCGAAAAGCGCCCCTTGTTCTCGAAGCGCTGGCGGAAACCGGAATGCTGCAGCGAGTCCAGCATGCGCGGGACCAGCCCGCCGGTCAAAAACACGCCGTCCCAACCGCCCTGGATCAGCACCATGTCGCCGGCGATGGCGCCGAACACGGCGCAGAACACGTCCACCGTGCGCATCGCCAGCAGGTCGCCCTGGCCGGCGCGCGCGGTGATGTCGGCCGGCTGCAGCGAGCCCGGGTCGAATCCGGCGATCTCGCTCAGGGCGCGATGGATGTTGACCAGCCCGGGGCCGCACACCAGCCGCTCGTTGGAGACGCGGCCGTACTGCAGCGAGAGGATCTGCAGGATCTGGATCTCCTCCGGCGTGCCGGGCGGGAAGCTGGCGTGGCCGCCCTCGGTTTCCAGCGGATAGCAGCGGCCGTCGCGCACCACCAGCCCGCCCACGCCCAGGCCTGTGCCCGGGCCGATCACGCTGTAGTTGCGCGGCTGCTCCAGCGGTGCCGGCGACCATTCGGCGCTACCCACCTGCACCACGTCCTGCGGCTGCAGCAGGCTGATGGCCATGGCCTGGGCGGCGAAGTCGTTGATCAGGGCGACCTGGTCGAAGCCCAGCATCGCGCAGGTGCGCGAGCGCGAGATTACCCACGGGTGGTTGGTGATCCGGGCTTCGTCGCCGTCGACCCGCCCGGCCACCGCGAACACGCCGTGGCGACTGGTCTCGCCGGTCTGGTCGAGGTAGTGCTGCGCCGCATGGCCGAGCGAGGGGAAGTCGACCACGGCGAACTCGCGCACGCTGTCGATCAGCAACGGGTTGGCCGCCTCGGTGTCAGCCAGCGCGAAGCGGGCATTGGTGCCGCCGATGTCGGCGATCAGCACGGGGTGGGTGTCGGTGGTCATGCCGCCACATGCCCGTTGTGCTTGCCGGCCTCAAATGCGGTGAGCAGGAACCGCTGCGCCTGTTCCGGCCCCCAGCTGCCGGCCGGGTAGGGCTGCAGCGGCAGCTGCGCCTGCTGCCAGGCATCGCTGACGCTGTCGATCCATGCCCACGCCGCCTCGACCTCGTCATCGCGCACGAACAGCGCCGGGTTGCCGTTGAAGGCGTCCAGCAGCAGCCGCTCGTAGGCGATGCGGCGATGCAGGCCAGTGGGTACCGACAGTTCCAGTTCCAGCGGCTGCAGCTCCAGCGCGCCCCATTCCGGGCCGGCCAGGCTGCTCATCAGCCCCAGCTCGATGTTCTCCTGCGGCTGCAGCTGGAAGGTCAGGCGGTTGGGCGCGGCGCTGGCGCGGTCGGGGCGCTCGAACAGCCAGTGCGTGACCGGCTTGAGGGTGACCACGATGCGGGTGGAGCGCTCGGCCATGCGCTTGCCGGTGCACAGGTGGAACGGCACCCCGGCCCAGCGCCAGTTGTCGATGTGCGCGGTCACCGCCACGAAGGTCTCGATGCCGTTGTCGTCCGGCGGCTGGTAGCCCTGCACCGGCTCGCCGTCGATGGTGCCGGCGGTGTAGCGGCCGCGCACGCTGTCGTGGGCGGCATGGGCGGCGTCCAGCGGCCGCAGCGAGCGCAGCACCTTGACCTTCTCGTCGCGGATGCGGTCGGCCTCCAGCGAGGCCGGCGGTTCCATCGCCACCAGGCACAACAGCTGCAGGATGTGGCTCTGCACCATGTCGCGCAGCGCGCCGGAGCGGGCGTAGTAGGCGTTGCGGCCGTCCACGCCCTCGCTCTCGGCCACCAGGATCTCGACCGATTCGATGTGGTTGCGGTTCCACACCGCCTCCAGCAGGGTGTTGCCGAAGCGCAGCGCCAGCAGGTTCTGCACCGCCGCCTTGCCCAGGTAGTGGTCGAGCCGGAACACCCGCTCCTCGTCGATCAGCTCGGCGATCGCGTCGAGGATCTCGCGCGCGCTGTGCGAGTCGTGGCCGATGGGCTTCTCCAGCATCAGCCGGTGCGGCGCGGCCAGCGCCCCACCCAGCGCCAGGCCGCGACAGGTGCTGATGTACAGCGAGGGCGGGATGGCCAGGTAGCTGACGCAGCGGCGGTCGGCCAGGTCGCGCACGGCGGCGGCGATCGACTCCGGATCGCGCAGGTCCACCGAGCGGTAGTCGACGCGTGCCAGCAGCGACTGGATCAGCTCCTCGCTGGCCTGCGGCATGGCCTGCTGCAACCGCGGTCGCAGGATGGCGCGGAAGGCCTCGGTGTCATGGGGCGACAGCGCCAGCGCGCGGACCTTGAAATCGGCCGGCAGCAGCCCGTCGCCCAGCAGCCGCAGCAGGGACGGGAAAAGGTAGCGCTGCGCCAGGTCGCCGGTGGCGCCGAACAGCAAAAGGGTGTCGTGCATGGTCCGCGTATCGGTTTCTGGTGACATCGTTGTCAGTGGCGTCGGTGTTGGCTTTGCGAGTGTAAGCGAGGTTGTCGCACCCCGTACGTGATCGCCTGCCATCCATCGGCGCGAGCATGATGCACGGGCGACATGAAGCGATCTGTCGGCTGAAAACGCTTACATGGCAGAATAGCCTACAGTAGTCGCTGGCGCCGGCGTTCCCGCCGCCGCTGGCGGCGGTTGCCATCGGGAGGGCCGGCGGCAGCGCTTCCCCGCAGGCCGGAATCCCGATACATGGCAAACGTACAGCTCGACAATCTCCGCAAGGTCTACGACAACGGCCAGGTCGCGGTGCAGGAGGCCAGCTTCGAGGTGGCCGACGGCGAACTGATGGTGCTGGTGGGCCCCTCGGGCTGCGGCAAGTCCACGCTGCTGCGCATGATCGCCGGGCTGGAGGAGATCAGCGGCGGCACGCTGCGCATCGGCGGCCGGGTAGTCAACGACGTGGCGCCCAAGGACCGCGACATCGCCATGGTGTTCCAGAGCTATGCGCTGTATCCGCACATGACCGTGGCCGAGAACCTCGCCTTCGGGCTCAAGCTGCGCGGCTGCCCGCGGCCGGTGATCGCGGAAAGGATCGCCGCCGCGGCGCAGATGCTCGGCCTGGACTCGATGCTGGACAAGCTGCCGCGCGCGCTGTCGGGCGGCCAGCGCCAGCGCGTGGCGCTGGGGCGGGCGATGGTGCGCGAGTCGTCGGTGTTCCTGCTCGACGAGCCGTTGTCCAACCTCGACGCCAAGCTGCGCCACAGCGTGCGCACCGAGATCGCGCAGCTGCACCGCAAGCTGGGCACGACCACCATCTACGTCACCCACGACCAGGTGGAGGCGATGACGCTGGGCCAGCGCATCGTCGTGCTCAACGAGGGCCGCATCCAGCAGATCGACACGCCAATGGCGCTGTACGAGCGGCCGGCCAACCTGTTCGTGGCCGGTTTCCTCGGCAGTCCCGCGATGAACGTGTTCGACGGGCGGCTGCTCGACGATGCGCAGGGATGGTGGCTGCAGCTGGAAGCGGGGGCGCGGATTCCCTTGGACGACGCGCGACTGCCTGCTGCCTGGGCCGGCCGGCGGCTGAAGGTCGGGGTGCGTCCGGAACACCTGCAGCCGGCCGTGGCCGGGCAGGGCGGGTTCGCCGCGCGGATCGAGGTGATCGAGCCGGTCGGCAACGAGATCTTCGTCAACCTGTCGCTGGACGGACAGCCGCTGGTGATGCGGGTGTCGCCGCGCGCGTTGCCGGCCGTGGGCGAGGACATCGAGGCGAGGGTCGATGCCGCCACGCTGCACTTCTTCGATCCGGAAACCGGCCTGCGCCTGGAGCGCGACTGACTCGGCTCAGCGTGCCAGTCCCCCCACTATCGGTACTTCGGAGGCGGCAATCCCGCCCGCGGCGAGATCCGTTCCCTCCAGCTCCAGCGGCAGCACGGCCAGGGCCAGCGTTCCGGCCACGCTGACCACCGTGCCGGCGGGCTTGCCCGAGACCGTCACTTCGCTGCCGGCGACGACGCCTGGTTCGCTCAGTTGCAGCAGCCGCGTGGCGCGCTTGGCCTTGCCGAGGAAATGCGTGCGCGCCACGATCTCCTGCCCGGGATAGCAGCCCTTGCGCGTGCTGTAGGCCGACAGCCGGTCCAGGCCGAGTTGCTGCGGCGTCCATTGTTCGCGCTGCGATTCATCCAGGCGCGGCAGGCCGAGTCGCAGATCGCTCTGCCGCCATGCGAGGGCGAAATCGTTCGAAGCGTCGTCCCGTGGCTCGCCGGCGGCGATCCTCAGCGCACGCGGCATGGCGTCCACGCCCACGTCCAGTTCCCAGCCCTGTTCGATCTCGGCGGCCGCCGCACCGGCAGCCTGTTCCGGTTTCGCCGGGCGCGCGCTTGCCGCCAGGTCGGCGCGGACCTCGATCGCGAGCTTGCGCCGGAACACGAAACGCTTCAGTTGCGTGGCCATCCACTCCGCCGCGCCGTCGGGCAGCAGCATCAGCAATTCGTCGTCGTGCGTGCGCAACAGCGCGAAGATCGCGATCACCCGGCCCTTGGCGGTCAGCCAGCTGCTCCACTGCCAGTGCAGGACCGGCAGCGATGCGACATCGCTGGAGAACTGCGCCTGCGCGAAGGCCACGGCATCCAGGCCTTTCAGGCCGACAATCCGCAGATCGTGCAAGGACAGGAAGGGTGGGGCGACAAGGTGTGACATATTGTCATCCGCTGCAGTGCGGGATTACACTTTCACAGTTGTTGAGACCCATCATGATAGGCGAAACAACTCCCACACCCGAGCCCGATTCCGATACGCAGCGTAGCGACGATCGCAAGACCGAACCTGCACCTGCGCCCAAGGAAATCGGCGGACGCGGCGGCCTGGAGCCGACGCGTTACGGTGACTGGGAAAAAAACGGACGCTGCATCGATTTCTGATCAGCATTGAGCCAATGCGGCCTGCGGCCGCCCAGCCGAGACAACGAGCCCAGCGAATGGCGACCCGAGAACGTCCTCTCTCCCCGCACCTTCAGGTGTATCGCTGGCAGATACAGATGGCCACCTCGATCCTGCATCGAGGCACCGGCATCGTTCTGTCCCTTGGCGCCCTGGTCATCGCTGCAGGCCTGCTGGCGCTGATGCTTGGCCCCGACCACTGGAACTGCTTCACCGCGCTGGCCGGCGCCTGGTACGGCCAGGTGTTCCTGTTCGGCTGGAGCTGGTGCTTCGCCTACCACCTGTGCAACGGCATCCGCCACATCGTGCAGGACTTCGGCCATGGCTTCAGCATTCCCGCCTTCGTGCGCAGCAGCTGGCTGTCGGTGATCGGCAGCCTGGCGATCACCGCCGCGATCTGGATCTACGTGCTGGCCGGAGGTGGCGCATGAGCAGGTACCGTACTCCGCTGAAGGACGTGCGCGGGCTGGGCACGGCCAAGGCCGGCACTGAGCACTTCGTGCTGCAGCGCCTGACCGCGACCGCGCTGGTGTTCCTGACGATCTGGTTCCTGGCGTTCGTGCTGGGGCTGATCGGCAGCGACTACGCCGGCGCCAGCGCCGCGGTGGCCAAGCCGTGGAACGCCATCCTGCTGGTCGGCTTCCTGGTGGCGATGTTCTGGCACGCGCAGCTCGGCCTGCAGGTCGTGCTGGAGGACTACATCCACAATTCGCTGCTGGCCCTGGCACTGCAGGTCACGGTGAAGTTCGTCGCCGTCGTCGGTGCGATCGCCGGCGTCTTCGCGGTGGTCCGCATCGCGCTTGGCGGCGCCTGACGCTTCAGGCGTCCCTATAGGAATCCAGCTTAGATGTCCGCATACAAGATCACCGAACACAAATACGACATGGTCGTGGTGGGCGCCGGCGGCGCCGGCCTGCGCGCGACCTTCGGCCTGGCCCAGAAGGGGCTGCAGACGGTGTGCATCACCAAGGTCTTCCCGACCCGTTCGCACACCGTGGCCGCGCAGGGCGGCATCTCCGCCGCGCTCGGCAACATGGGCGAGGACGACTGGCGCTACCACTTCTACGACACCATCAAGGGCTCGGACTGGCTGGGCGACCAGGACGCGATCGAGTACATGTGCCGCGAGGCGATCCCGGCGATCATCGAGCTCGAGCACTACGGCGTGCCGTTCTCGCGCACCGAGGAAGGCAAAATCTACCAGCGCCCGTTCGGCGGCATGACCACCAAGTTCGGCGAAGGCCCGCCCGCGCAGCGTACCTGCGCCGCGGCCGACCGCACCGGCCACGCCATGCTGCACACGCTGTACCAGCAGTCGCTGGCGCACAACGCGCGCTTCATGATCGAGTACTTCGCGCTGGACCTGATCTTCGACGAAGAGGGTGTCTGCCGCGGCGTGCTGGCGCTGGACATGGCCGAGGGCACGCTGCACCTGTTCCGCGCCCACGGCGTGGTGCTGGCCACCGGCGGCTACGGCCGTGCCTACTTCAGCGCGACCTCCGCCCACACCTGCACGGGCGACGGCGGCGGCCTGGTGATGCGCGCCGGCCTGCCGATGCAGGACATGGAGTTCGTGCAGTTCCACCCGACCGGCATCTACGGCGCCGGCTGCCTGATCACCGAGGGCGTGCGCGGCGAAGGCGGCATCCTGCGCAACAGCGACGGCGAGCGCTTCATGGAGCG